>CAYJUR010000037.1:0-6655 GCA_964373405.1 uncultured Methanosarcinales archaeon
ATAAATTTCTCATCAGATGTATCTCAAAATTGCTACGACTAGATGTAGTTGTAAATTATTTAGAAATTGATTTAATAATGTATCGAAGTGACAATTTAGAAAGAAATAAAATTTTGATATTAATAAATTTCACTTTAAATACCGAATAATTACAATCTCAAAATTTCTAAAGCTAATTTCTTTACATCTGGAAGTATTACTTCGCTTTTCTCAATTTCTGCTTTAGAAAACCATTTTAGTTCTTGACTTTCATGTGCAGGAACATTTATTTTGTCGCTTTTAGCTATTGCAAAAAAATCGAAATTAATGTGTTGATGGAACTCATTTATGTTATGCAAATTCATAGAATGCGGGAGTATTAATTCAGTAGGCATATTGAGAAATTGTTTGGTTTTCATTAATTCAACATCTAATCCTGATTCTTCCTTCGCTTCTCTTACTGCACATTCTTGAGGTAATTCATCCCTATCAATATGACCTCCAACAGGTATCCACATCTTTAATTTTTTATGAAAATGTAAAAGAACTTTATTATTAAACTTAATATTAACAGTGGTTGTAAAATGCCTAGTTATTTCTGCCATAAATTTAGAGTTTCTTTATTGTTTAAATAAGTGTTGGTGGTGACGCTAGTCACCCCGTCTTATTGAACTTTGGAAAGTAAGGAATATTTATTTGTGGGAAAAAGAAATATATTACTAATCCTAAAACAAAAGTAAAAGTGTTTATTAAAAACCCCCTTTTAATCTTTTCGTCCTTTTTGTCCATAACAAATATAACTAAACTTGTCGCAAAAAAGCCACCCAAATGTGCAATACGTCCTATATTGTCTGCAACTGGAATCAATATTCCTGTAATGTCAATAAACACAGCAATCCAACCAACTAAGATTATAGGTATAGGAATTCCTAGAACAAATGTCCAGTAGAAAGGATCAATAATCATTGCTGCTGCAATAACACCAGATATTGCCCCAGACGCACCAATTCCCCCTTGACCGAATACTAAGCCTGCAATTAAGTCAGAAAGTATTGCTGAACTAAAAAAGATTAATAACATTTTCAAAAATCCAAACCTTCGCTCTACAATTCTTCCAAACACTAAAAGAAATAAGAGATTTCCTAAAAGATGAGCTAAATTTGCGTGCAAG
Source organism: uncultured Methanosarcinales archaeon (assembly GCA_964373405.1). Lineage (GTDB taxonomy): Archaea > Nanobdellota > Nanobdellia > Woesearchaeales > WJKV01 > CAYJUR01. Next base: position 1,151 of record CAYJUR010000037.1, read on the forward strand.
AACCAAGAAGAAATCATAGGAACAAAATTAAGTGTTTTAATCGCATCTGGAGTGAAAACTAGACTTTGAAATTGTTCTGGAGAAATAGTTAATGAATAAATATACATAAATATTGCAACAAGCATTAATAGAAAAGTAGCTTTTGCTTGAACAACCCAATTAAGAATTCTCCCAATCAACCCCATTTCTGTCTCTATATGACTTGATTCATATCTCCCATTTTTATACTGATTATAAGAAGGTCTTCTTTTCATGGCTTAAAATAATCATGGCAGTCTTATAAATTTTGTGGTAAAGTTTATATAGAGTTTTGATTTGAATATACATATGCAAGAACTAATATTAGCAATAATCTGTTTTATAGGATTTGTATGTGGCGTTATTATGTCGAAAACACTTAAAGAAGAAGTTGAATATGGAAAGAAGAGTTATAAAATACTTAAGTTTTACGTGAAACAAAATTTAACAAAACTATACCCTTTTTTGGGGCTTTTGTTTTTGTTAGAGTTGAACAAATATATTGTTTCTGTGATTTTTGTTTATGGCATATTTGCTGGAAGTATGATTAAATATAATAGTAAAAATGAATTAATGTATTATTTGTTGTTTTTTATTGGACCAATTTTGAGAAAAATATGAAAGAAATAATTGATGATCTAAAAAACGCGAAAGAAGAAATTGCCCTAACTAAACACAAATATATCTTTTCTTTAATTATTATTTTACTGATCTTTGTTTCTGCTATTGCTTATTTGTCGATATCAGATGCTGAAATTACTGGATATGCCATTGTACCAAGCAACTTTAATTCTTATTCTTATTTTGGAATATTGTTTATTGTTGGAATTAGTTTAATCTTTATGATTGTGAGAAAAGGTTTTCATAATAACTCAATTAAAAGTGAGAATAAAGATGATTTTAAAGAAGAAGCAAAAGAAGAACTAGAGAAGATAAAAAGAAAATTTGAGGATATGGAAAGGGAACTTATTGGTATGATGCACAAAAAATGACTTAAGATTTATTAATCACAAAAAACATCTCGTTATCTGTCTCAAATGAATCGTATTTCCAGTTTAATCTTTCAATTAACAATTTAAGCCAATTTCTTGGAGAATTGAATTTCTTACCTGAAATAGTAATTTTAGAGAAACTGACGACAACAAATTTAGAATTTATTTGCTTTAACACTTTTTCTGCGTTTTTCTGCCCTTTATTATCAATCAAATCTAAGATTTTGAATAAGAAACAAATGTCTGTTTTTGGCAACTCTTTGTTTATGTTCTTTAAATCGTAAAAGAAAACATCTCCTTTAAATTTATTTTTTCTAAAATAGTCATTAACGATTTCTAAATCATCTTGATTGATATCTGCTGCAAAATATCCCATATTTTTCATAACTTCTTTGGGCAAAGATAATGGATTTAATCCACAGCCTAAATCTAATATTGATTTTGGCTTTTTTGTGATTTTAAAAATCTGTTTATATATTTCATTATAATAATCAAATCTTTCTTTTGTTGAGAGATGTGTTTTTAATAATTCATTTATTTTATTTTGATTCAGAAGCTGTTTTCGTTCTTTGTTGTTAATTTCAAACATGCCTGTGTAATATCTTAAAACTTTTCTTACTTCTTTTTTACAAAGGTCTACTACATTAGATTTTTTAATGTTTTTTGACTCAACTAATTGTTTCATTAGTTTAGGATTTTGCTGCAAAAATTTGTTTAATTCTTTTATTACGATTTCATCAGAGATTCCTTTAAGTTCGCTTTTTTCTTTTATTTTTGAAATTATTAAATCGAGCTTTTGTTGAGAAAGGGACGAAGATAGCATAAAGAAAAAGAAAAATTAGGCTAAATCCCAACTAGTACCGGTATGTTTTACACTTATCACTTTACCTACCACAAGTTTTTTGGGAGAAGTTATCTTTGTCTTTTGAGGAGTTCTAGCACCCATAACTTGTATTGAGTACATGAAACCTCCAGTACTAACCTTACCGTGATCTTTCTCGACTAACGCTTTTGTCACTTTCATATTTTTCACCTCATTTGTATGGTATAAATTCATACATTTTTGAACCGTGCGATCTTTTTGCAGTTAATGATAAATCTTTTGTACTTATGAATTTCTTAGTATTAATTTCACCAAAAGTTCCCATACTAACTTTCTTTTTTGAAAAGACTGGAAAACTTTGTCCTAAATGCCCTTGACCAACTCCTGCTGCATATCCAATTATCTCTATGCCTGGAGGCAATCCGCCCCTAGAAGTTTTGTGTATTTCGTCTAATCTTCCTCTTACCATTTATTACACCTTTTCTATGGAATACAATAAAAGAGTATTTATATCTTTCGATTCAGTGGGCTGTTAAGTTAAAGTCAGTTATTGAAAATGGAAAAAACTAAACCTTCTTATATAAAGTTGATATATTTTGTTATTTTAGAACAATAACACTCTTATAGCTGTTAATAATAATGATAGGGGTATTGTTACTTGAAGATACTTTGGTTTTTTAATTATTAAGGGTATTAAATTTAAAATAATAAGTCCAAATCCTAAAATAGTATTTATTTCAATCATTTTATTATCCTCGTTAGTGCTTCAATTAATGTTGCAATTATTAATAATATTAACCCGTAATCAGCCCTATTAACAATTATTAATATTGCGCCAAGTATCGCCACAAATCCCATTATCAGATTCAAGGGGTCTATCATTGCTTTTTTGTTCATTTTTCCTCTATCTTATAGTATGTTATACTCCTTAATATATTTATTCTTTCTGAAGGAATGTTAAGTTAAATCATAGTCCATAAAATTTTGTTGCTTTGACTTTCCATTTTAATCACTTTTCTCATATTTAAGTTTTTTAGTATTTTTCTTGTTGTATTATAGCTAATTCCTGAATAATCTGAAATTTGTTGAGTAGTTAATGGTCTATGAGCTTCTATAAGAGTTCTTAAAATTCTTTCTTCATAAGGCGTGTATAAATATCTTGTCATTTTAGCATAACCCTGTTTAGAATTGTTGTTTTTTTCATTTTCCACTACCACCCTCAACGCACCATTCATTTTATATCCCTCTTACGCAACAGAACCCGATTCAGAAACATTTTTAAACAACTTAAAATCTAAAACACTTAAAATGCCTCCGTAGCTTAGTCGGTAGAGCGTGTGGCTGTTAACCACAAGGTCACCAGTTCGAGTCTGGTCGGAGGCGTTTTATTTTTATCTAATTTGAAGCAATTTCAAAAAAACTAAATCTCATTTTATACTTACCTGCTAGATAGCTACGCCAAAAAGCATTCTCTAATCTCAAGAGTTATAAAATAAGTTGATTTTGTATTAAGGCAATAAGTTGTATAGTAATTTGATTTTGAAATACTAGTCTCCAAATTTCAAATCTGAGTATAGGGAACCTTTAAAAAGGTAATATTTTTTTGTTATGTTATGAGCCCGTAGCATAGCCTGGTGGTGCGCACGACTGATAAAACATCATTAGATGTGCTTAGACATCGTGAGCTTTCCTCAAGGGGAATGCCGATAAAGGTCCCGTGTTCAAATCACGGCGGGCTCATTTCTTTTCGTAAGTCTTATATATTGGTTGTTGTTTGTGGGCACTATTAAAGAATGACGAAATTGGGGGAAAAGAGAATGAAACACATCATAAAAATCTTAACAATAATCGCAATTATAAGTATTCTATTGATTAGTTCATGCACATCAAACACGGCTACTCAAGATAGTGAACTTTCTGATATTGATAAAGAAATTGAAGCTTTACAGCAAGAATTATTGAAACAACGAGAATCTAGTGATAAAGATATGGAAGAAACAAAAACTATTGCAGAAAGTACTCCTAAAATAGATGTTAAAGAACCTACGAATGAAAATGTTGATAAAAAATTGACTGTTAAAGAAACTGATTTAGTAAATTTAAAATTAACCACATTAGATGAGGACAAAGACAGACTAACATATATTTTTTCTAAACCATTGGACACAAATGGAAAATGGCAGACAACATACGGGGATGAAGGAGAATATATAATCACAATAACTGCGTCTGATGGAAAATTGAAAACAGAAAAAAGATTATTATTAATAGTACAAAAGAAAAATGTTGCTCCAGTAATTAAACCAATTGTAGACATAGTAGCAACTGAAGGAGATACTATAAGAATTAAAGCAGAAGTTAGCGATATTAATAGGGATGAAATAAAAGTTACATACACATTACCAATAGATAGTAATGGTGTTTGGGTTACTGATTATACATCAGCAGGGACATATAAAATAACTGTTAAGGCTAGCGATGGAATACTAGAATCATCTGAAGAACTTAGTATAACTGTGGAAGACAAAAATGCACTTCCAGTTATTGAAAATGTTGAAGATATTGTGATAGATGAAGGAGAAACTGTTCGAATAGAACCAAAAGTTTCTGATTTGGACAAGGATAAAGTTATTACAACTATTTCCGAACCAGTTGGAAACGATGGAATATGGCAAACTAATTATTCCGACCATGGAACTTATTCCATAACAGTTAATGCGAATGATGGGAAGGGAACATCGTTTAAAACAGTAAAAATTACTGTTAGAGATATAAACAGACCTCCACAAATTTTAGACATCAGTCTAGAAAAAATAACACATTTTACTGAGGAAAATGAAAAACAAAACATTATCTATCATTATTTTATATTTTCTTTTAACTATTCTAATTTCAGTATTAGCTAATGCTGCAGACTTTAAACTTCAAGTAAATGAAGGCGAATTAGTAAAATTAAACTTGAATGCAAAAGATCCAGATGAAGATGAATTAAGTTACATTTGTAAAGAACCATTAAATGAAAATTGCGAATGGCAAACTGGATTTAATGATGCGGGAACGTATAATGTTGATGTTATTGCAAGCGATGGAGTAAGTGAATCTAAATCAGTTGTTGAAATTGTTGTAAACAATGTTAACAGAAAAATAGATTTTGGCGCTACAAATTATTATGAAGTTACTGAAACTGAAACATTTTCATTAGATCTCCAAAAGTTGGATGAAGATGGAGATAAAATAAGTTATGAAATATCTGAGCCAGTTGGAAATGATGGTATCTGGGAAACTGGATTTGAAGATGCTGGAGAGTATGATATTGTGATTAAGGCAAATGATGGAAAAGATATTGCTGAAAAAATAATTAAATTAAAAGTCAATGAAAGAGATAGAGCACCTGAATTAAATGGGGGGACCAAATTTGAAATAAAAGAAGGTGAAACGTTTAAATTAATGCTAGAAGAAAGAGATGTTGATGGGGATGGAATTAATTATAAAATAATTAGTTTGCCTTATGGTGCTTATGTTGAAGGATTTGAGATTTTATGGGAAACTGATTTTGATACAGTGAAACCTAATTATAATGTTGTAGATAAATTATTCAAGAACTCCAAGACTGATGCTAAACAAACGTTTGATTTTGATATTGTTGCGGAGTCTAATGGATTAGAGGCATCT
>CAYJUR010000037.1:6665-8210 GCA_964373405.1 uncultured Methanosarcinales archaeon
TAACCAACACCCCCCACCCAGCACCCAACCAAACCCTCGATTAAGATAATCACGCGGACTCTAATGCAATACAGGCACCCCAAAAATACTCCGTAATAGTTAATAATGTTAATAGAGAGCCCGTTATTGAAAGCCAAAAAGAATTTATAGTAAAAGAAGGAAAGTCTTATTCGATTAATGCGAATATATATGACCCTGATGGAGATCCTCTAAAAATCTCATATACTGGAGATGTTAAAAACAAAAGAATAAATCCTGATTATGATAAATCTGGAGAATATGAATTTTCAATAGTTGCAAGCGATGGAGATTACCAAACTGAGAAAAAAGCAAAACTAGTTGTGTTGAATAACAATAGACTCCCTAAATTGGAGAAGAAAACATTTGTTGTAAAAGAAAATGAGGACTCAAATATAGTGTTAAAATACAAAGATCCTGATAATGAAGATGTTGAATTTACAGATTTAGAATTGCCTGAGGGAGTAAAATTTGACAAAGATACAATTTTATTAAAACCAACATATGATTTTATAGAACACTCTGAAGAAAATGCGCCTAACATTATTATAAGAGGCATTAATTATTTATTTAGAACAAAATTCTACCAAAAAGAACTTGATGCTAAGTTTGGATTAGATGATTCCAATAACAAAACCACAGAAGATGTTAAAATTATCATAAAAGATGTAAACAGAGCTCCAATAATAAATCCTGCTAAAAAAATAACAATATCTGAAGGAGAAAACTTATATATTTCTGTTAGCGCTAAAGATCCTGATAAAGATAAACTATATTATAGTTTCAAAGAAGAAAACCAGGAAGGAAGTCGATTCAGATTCAGAGGGAATAATAGATCAATAAAATATAATAGTCAAGGAATGCACAATGTGTCTGTTTCTGTTTCTGACGGAGTTTCTAAAACTATAATTAAAGTTCCTGTTGAAATAATTGATGTTAACAGAGGACCTAAAATAGACATTAGAAATTATTCCGTTATGGAAAATGACACTATTAATATTCCAATTAATGTTATTGATGAAGATGGAGATAATTTCACTGTTTCTTTAAATGAAGAAATTGATGGGATGTGGATTGCAAATAACACATTAAATTACAATCCTTCTTTTGATGTGTCTTCAAGTGATGCCAACAATGATGTTGTTTACAAAATAAAAGCAGTTGATAGTAGAAGAGCAGAAAGTATAATTGAAGGAAAAATGAATGTTGCAAATGTTAATAGAGCTCCTTTAATTAGAAGTTTTAGTCCTGTTAAAAAGTTCTGGGCGAGACTCGGAGAATCTGTAGAATTTAAAGTTGATGCATATGATCCTGATGGAGACGAATTGATGTATGTTTGGAAGGTTAAGGAAGGAGATATTGTTGATGATAATATACATACTAGATTATTAAATTCGCCTGGCTTAAATGATATTAAAGTCGTTGTTAAAGACAAATTTGGGTTAGGGGTTTCCCAAGAATGGCAATACATTGTTAGAGTGCCTAAGAAAAGTAATTCATAGAAAGCGATATTATATTTTTATAATT
>CAYJUR010000038.1:0-8120 GCA_964373405.1 uncultured Methanosarcinales archaeon
TCCGAACATTATTCTAACGATATTAGAAAGTTTCTAATAAAACAACACTAGCTTTTATTAATAAGTTACACTTATATATTTGTATGACATATAACATTTATATGAAAAGTTATAACAAAAGAAGATTCTTTGAAATACTTGAAAAAGTTAGTTTGATAGGGATTTGGGTTTGTATTATATGGATGATAATAATATCAATAAAGGTGTTTTTCTTATGAACAAAATTCTTAAAAATGCCGGCATATACATATGTGCAACTTTAGTTCTTGCCATATTTATATTTAATACTTTTTATCAAGTTTTAGTTGCAATAACTGACAATCCAACATATATGCTACCATTAATAATCTGTATAATATTCTCTGCAATTTATATTTTTTCTAGAATTGAAACAAACCATAAAATATGGTTTGAAAATTATTTTAATTGATTTTGAGATTTTAACTTATGAACATCTGCATATAAGCGTAGCCATGAGTGATTGCATTTTGATAGGTAACTATTTTTTATTAGTTGATTACAAAATCCAAACAAAAACAAGAAAAAAACTAAACTCTATCTACTAGAATCAGCTTGTCTTTCCATTTCAATTTTCTTAGCAACTGCAGCCGATTGATTGTTATTAGCATAAGCGTTCAAAATTTCATCTGCCAAAGATACAGCAGCTTTTTTCTTAGAACCAACTGATTTTTGGTATGTACTTTGTGTCATATATCTTAAAACCAAATCAATTCTTCTTTGAGGTGCACATTCAACCGCCTTAGGGTATCTTGCTCCACCATACTCAATAGCAATAATTTCTTCTCTTGTAGCAGCATTTTCTAAAGCCATAACAAATACTTGAATCGGATTTAGCTTTGTTTTTTCTTCGATTATTGTAAACGCTTCTTCAACTAATTTCATAGAATTTTGTGATTTTCCTGTGTTATGACCAGACGAATATTTGTGCTTCTTCGCTCTGTGACCAACTACCATTAATTTGTTAACTAACCTTTCAACAATATTAAGATTTGATTTATGAAACTGAACTCCAACAACTCTAGCCCCTGTTTTTGGAACTAGCACAGGTCTAAGATTTATATATCTTTTAAGGCCTTCATCAACTACTTTAACATCCACATAACTCCATTTATCAAATAATTTTATTTCACTCATCTTCTAGCTTTCTCCAACTTACCATGCAATAACGCATCAAGACTTTGATCATTTGTTTTAATAACTTGCCACTTTACACAAGGAATATCTCCTTTTGCTCTTCCTTTAGTACCGCCAATTCTTTCAATAACAACTTCATCGTGCTCATCAATTAATTTAATTGCGCCAGTCCCTGGAACGAATGCTGTAACTTGTTTACTATTTTTAATTAACTGAACTCTTACACATTTCCTCATCGCAGAATTTGGCTGCTTCGCTTCCAATTCTCTTTTTTCTAATACGATTCCTTTCGCTTGAGGAGCGCCCTCTAGAGGATCAAATTTATAAAATAAGTTATACTTTTTTCTCATCAATGCTTTAGAATGCGATTTACCAAATATTCTTCTTTTCAGAAGTTTTTTGCCTGCGTTTAACCCATTTGGTTTTTTCCCCATTTTTATATGACCTTTATTTCCTTAATGTTGTTGAAATATCTTTGAACAGCCTTTTCTAATGCTCTAAGGTTCTGAGCATTTCGGCCTATTAATAAGCCTTTAGTTTTTGTGTCCTTTCCTTCTATTGTTATAATGTCACTGTCTTCATTATAGCTGACTATTTCTAAAGGATATGTTAAATTTCGTACAAATCGTTCAAGATTGTCTGAATATTCAACAATTTTAAATTTTTTATTAAGCTTTAATTTTAATCTTTGAACATTTGAAGCTTTTGGTCCCAATGCAATCCTTAACTGCCCTGGCTGGACTAAAAACACTAATGTTTCCCCAACTTCAAATTGGTCTTTGAGTTTACTTCTTGTGAGATTCTCAAAAATAGTCATCAATTCTAAAGTTAAATTATCAAACTTAATCATTTTTTGTTAATCCAAGGACCGAAATACTGTGTTGTCTTTTACACAATACTCCAAACTCATCATTATTTTGCTCCATATGAACTAATTCTGCATTACCTAATAAATTTTTAATTTTGTTTAATACTGGTTCTGGGCAATTTTTTGCTACAAACACTTTATCTAAATTCGAAGATCTCAAATTCTTTAAAGTCAAAGTTGTACCTATTATAGCTCTTTTCTTTTCAATTGCTTCTCTTATTTCTTTTATCATTTTTATTCCTTATTTGTTTGTTGATTGTTTGTGCTTATTTTATTCTTATTTTATACTTATTTTATGCCTATGATTATGCTTAAAAAAGAGGGGGTATTTATAAATGTCTCGGTTTTGTAGGGGAAAAGGGAGTTTCTTATTCGGATTAGAGTCTATGAGTATAGTAAAGTGAGCTAAAAATAAGGAGATTCAAAAACTCGATTACTTTTTAACTTACTTTTTTCATAGCTCCGCTTTAATGCATTTTTCAATATATGCATAAAATTTATCTTAAATCTTTTAATCACAAGCTTTCTTTAAATTTCCAATAAAAAACGATTTCAATTCCTTTTCAGCACAAACAGATTTGGAATTATTACAATATTAGAAAGATTCTATGGAAACTTTACAACAGAATTAGAAACTTTCTAATGAAAAGTCTGTGCTTTAAATACTAATTCTAACCAACCCCATAAAAATTACAATGTCGTTAGAAAGATTACAATAAAACGATAGTAGGTTTAATAAATAAGTTATGTTTATATAATTGTATGACATACGTAAGTAATAGAATGGATCTAAAGAACAAAAATGTAAGAAATATGTTGGAGCTCATAAGATGGGCTTCTTTATTAGTTGTAATAGCTACTTTTGTTTGGATGATTTTTACTGCGATACGTTTGTTTTCCTAAAATGAAAAACGAAATTATTGATACATTTATCACTGTGGCAAGTATATTATCATTAGCAATCATAATATTCAATAATTTAATGGGTTCTATTTTATTGATTATTAAAGAACCATATCTTTTATTACAATTCATAATCATACTTATGGGCTCATCTATTCACATTTTTGTTTCAAAAATATCAGGTAAAACTAGAAAATTCAGATTTTTTATAGATACCAAATGAAAAACAAAAAATATAAATTCAATCTCTCATTTTCAATTTAGGTAAACCAGTTCCTGTTGGAATTGGCTGATTAATCATCAAATTTCCAATTATTGAATTTAATGGATCCTTTTCTCCACGAACAGATGCTTCAACTATATGTTTAATAGGTGTTTCAAAAGATGCTCTAGCCAATACAGAAGATTTTTCTCCAACAATTCCATAACGAGTTATACCTTTAACACTGCCTGTAACACACATTGTGTCTGCGACAAGCATTATGTGTCTTAAATCAATATTCAAACCCTGATTTGCAATGACTTTCATTACTTCTTCTATAATTAATTGTCTTGAAGCTTCAACACCCAAAACATCATATGTTTCAAAAATATCGTTTGTTACCGTTTTAGTAGAATCTACTTCTTCCAATTTCAAAACTTTCTTAAGATTGCTGCCAGCAGTCATTATTACATACTCCTCTCCCTTTTTCACCGGCAAAACTTGAGTTATTCCCTTTATCCCAGAAACAAATGTTCCTTTGGCTTCTTCTTTTAACGCATATAACTTATTTAAATCATCTCCGTCTTTGGTTAGCTTTATGCTAATTGTATCATTTTCTGATTTAACACTTGTGTTTTTTAATAATTTATCTAATTCTTTAGCAATAGTTGATGTTCTTATGCCTGCCTGATTTAAGGCATCTTTATCAAGTTCGACAACTATAGTTGACTCTGCAACATTTACGTCAAACTTTTTTGCAAGCTCCCCAAGAGACGTTTGTTTAATCCTTCCTGCAACTTTTGTAACTTCTTCTGCAGTAATTTTTTTGTCTTTCAAATAAATTTCCATTAAAGGAGTCTCTAATGTTTTTCTTCCATCAAAAATCTCAATCAATCTCGGCAAACCAATTGTAGTTTGTAATTCTGAAACTCCCTGGAAGTGCTTTGTATTCAAAGTCATTTGCGTTCCAGGCTCTCCAAGACTTTCTGCCGCGACTAAACCAACAGATTCACCCGCTTCAACCTGAGCATACTGATATTCTTCTTCTAATAATTTCAGAATTTGCTGAACGTCTGATTTTTTAGTCTTATCAGTAATTTTCAACTTCAACTCATCCAATAATTTTTGAGGTATTCTATCCTTATATTCTTTGTATAAATCTTCCATTTTAGTTAACCACCTGAGTTATTATTTTTTCAACATCAATAGTTCCTTTTTCACTCTTTGTAACGTCAATTCCATCTTCACCATACTCGAATTGAATTATTGAATCTCCTGAATCTCTTACGGTTCCATCGTATTCTACTTTAAGATCTTGCATAGCGTTAGATAATCGTCTGTATAAATACCCTGATTTAGGAGTTCTTAATGCCGTATCCATAAGAGCGTCCCTTCCAGTCATCGCCAAAAAGAAAAATTCAACTGGCTTAAGACCCTGCTTAAATCCATGTTTAATAAATCCTCTAGATTCTGCATGCAAATCGTTTTGAGGGAAGCACAACAAACTTCATTATGAATATCCGACACTAATTCAACAACATTGAAAAGACAGCTGAACAACACAAGCAGAAATCTGAGCCAAGTTTAATAATTTACCTCTGCCAGCAGCACTCATTATCATCAATGAATTTTTGGGGTCTGCATTCTTCGCAACTATTTTACCAGTATTGTTTCTTGCTACATTCAGTGTTTCTACAATTTTAATTTCTAAAGTTTCTCTTGCAGTTCTTCCTGGAAGAGGTTCCAATTCTCTATTATTATAACTAATGATAAGTTTGTCTATTTTTTCATACGCTTTTGCAATCTCTTCATCCAATTCTTTAATTGAATCTGATGCTAAATCCGTCTCTTCTAAACCAGTCGTAAATCCTCTCTTCAATAATGTTTTTACTCCAAGCTTAAACATATTTGTTAATATTTCACCAGCTTTTTCTGCACCATAAATTTTATGAATATTTCTTAATAATAATCCTGAGCCTGCAGATAATTGTTTATGATCAACAAATCCTTCAATTAATTTTCCACTTTTAATAATAACTTTTTTTCCGGTTGCATTAACGCCTTCAAAATTAAAATCATCCGGAAGCAAGCATGAGAAAATATCTTTTCCGTCAATAATATCTTTCTTTCCCATTCTTGAAAAATCTGTAATTCCTATTGAATATAATAATTCAATTGCTTCGTGTCTTGACAATTGTAAGTCTCTTGTTAACAATAAATTTCCTGTTACTGCATCCTGTGTACAACCCATAACTGCTAATCCGTAAGCAGGAGAAATTAGTTGCGTTGTAACATCCATTAAAATTTCTGCTTCTGCTCTTGCTTCCTCTGTTTGTGGGATATGCAAGTTCATTTCGTCTCCATCAAAATCCGCGTTATATGGATGACAAACTGCAGTATTCATTCTAAATGTTTTTCCGTCCAATACTCGGACTCTATGACACATCATACTCATTCTGTGTAATGATGGTTGTCTGTTAAATAATGCAATGTCTCCGTCTCTTAAATGTCTTTCAACAACATAACCTGGTTCTAATTCCTCAAGCAACTCTTCTTTAGTTTCGTCAGTAATTCTTTTCTTTCTACCATCAGGTCTTGAAACATAATTTGCTCCAGGGTATTTATCTGGTCCGTTTGAAATTAATTTTTTTAGTCTTTCGATATTCCAATCTGTAACTTTTTCTGGAATAGTTAATTTTGTTGCCATTGAACTTGGAACTCCAACTTCATTAATTCTCAAATTTGTGTCTGGAGAAATTACAGTTCTTGCACTAAAGTTAGTTCTCTTACCTGCAAGATTGTGTCTTATTCTTCCTCTTTTACTTTTAATTCTGTCACTTAAAGTTTTTAATGGTTCTCCGCTTCTATGCCTTGCTGGAGGTAATTGTGCAACTTCATTGTTAAAAAATGTTGTAATGTGATATTGTAACAAGTCCCATAAATCCTCAATAATAATTTCAGGAGCTCCCGCATTTATGTTTTCAAATAGTCTTTGATTTATTCTAACAATGTCTCCCAATTTGTGGGTTAAATCATCTTCACTTCTTTCCCCTGACTCCAGTGTAATTGAAGGTCTCATATTTACTGATGGAATTGGAAGTACTGTCAATATTAACCATTCTGGTCTTAATGCTTCTGGATTTAATCCAAAAATTTCTACATCCACATCAAGAACTGATTCAAATCTGCTTCTAATTTCTATAGGACTTAATCTTTTATCTTTCTCCATAAATCTTGTAGGTTTTTCAAGTGTTATAGAAATTTGTCTTGCTTTACAATGTGGACATTTTTGTTGTGCTCTAACCTTTGACAAAAATTCTTTAATTGCAACACCTTTCTCTTTAAGACCTCTTTCATTTTCTATCCTAGTAAGTTTCCTTCTTTGAGAAGCAATTTCTGTATCGCTTGCTTTTATTCTTGAACATTCTCTACACATACATCTTAGTAAATCATAAACCAAACCTACGAACTCTATATGAATAACAGGTCTTGCTAACTCAATGTAACCAAAGTGTCCTAAACTATCTTTTAATTTTAATCCATCAGTTTTACAAATTAGTCCCGGATCAATAACCCCAAGCCTTATATCCATTAATCCACCATCTACAGGATAACCTTCTTTATCATAAAGTTCTGGAGTTACAATTTTGGCAACAGCCATTCTTTTAATTCGTTTAGGCGACATCACCTTAAACTGAATGCTCTTCACTTTCTTGTAGATTTTTTCTGTCATACTCGCCAACCTCCAGTTTGCGGTCTGTCAAAAAATATTTTACTTTTTGTCATCTTAATACTGATCCTCCAATTCTATTTCTGGATAAATACACATACTCTTAAATTCGTCTAACAATAATTTAAACGCATAACTCATTTCAACTTCTGAAGCTTCCATATGATCAGGATTGTCAGGGCATACAATTCTCTTCTTGAAGTTATCAAAGTATCCAAATGATTTACTTTCTTCACATATAGAAACTGTGATTTTGTCAGAGTCAAATCTTTCTTTTAATAATAATGCTGCACCATGTGCAACAAAAGTATCTTTCTCCATCTCTCCTAATCTAAGTCCGCCTTGCTTTGCTTTACCTTCAGTTGGCTGTCTTGTCAATAATGCTATAGGACCTGTTCCTCTTGCGTGTATTTTATTTGCTACCATATATTTTAATTTCAAGTAATATTGATTGCCAACAAAAACTTTAACACTGAATCTTTCTCCAGTTAATCCATTGTGTAAAGTTTCTGTTCCATTCTCTCTAAATCCTAATTCAATTAATTGCTTTCTCAAATCAGTTTCTGATTCATTGTCAAAAGCAGTTGCGTTAATTGTTCTTGCTGAAGACGCTCCAACTTTACCACCAACTAATTCAATCAAGTGCGAAATAGTCATTCTTGTTGGAATTGAGTGTGGAGAGAAAATTATATCTGGAATTAATCCTCTTGATGTGAATGGCATATCGGATTGTGGAAATAACATTCCTACGATACCTTTCTGTCCATGCCTTGTTGAAAATTTATCCCCAACTTCAGGAAGTCTTTGGTCCCTAACTCTAACTTGTACAAATTTATTCCCTTCCTCATTTTCAGTAATAGTAACGAAATCAACAATACCTTCTTCTCCATGCCTTACAGAAACTGACGATTCCCTTCTTGAACTAGCTCCTAGTGTGTATTCGTCCATTCTACTCAAAAACCTTGGAGGAGATGATTTTCCAATTAATACATCATCAGGTTTAACATGCGATTCTAAATAAGAAATTCCATCTTCACTCAAAAATCTGTAATCATGTTCTGACTTGTATCCCTTTACATCTTTGTCTGGAATTCCAATTTCATCAACTAAACCACCAGAATATCTTAATTCTTCTGCCACATAAGGTCTGAAGAATGTTGATCTTCCCAATCCTCTTTGAACAGAACTTTTGTTAATAATAATTGAATCGTCCATATTATATCCTTCATAACTTAAAACTGCAATTGTTAAATTTTGTCCAG
>CAYJUR010000039.1:0-8027 GCA_964373405.1 uncultured Methanosarcinales archaeon
CTTCACTAAATACAGAATCATATCTCTCCATCAAATCTTGCCAATAAGATGTTTGGTCGTCACCCTCAACTAAACCAGTTAATGCTATTTCATCCCCAGAAATTGGTTCTATAGGAAATACTGCTTCTGTTTGTCCATCCATAGAATAAACTTGCTCCCACTCAGTTCTAGGATTTACAACTTGTATATAATCTATGCTTCCATCTGGCACAGAAACGTATAAACCATAATTATCTCCAAATTCACTAATTGGTTGATTTGAAACTTGAGCAAAAGCATTAGGAATATCTTCTCTTAATCCAAATAATTCTGCGAACATTCCATGACGAATTTGTTCGATTGAAACTTTCCCATTTTCGCCTTGAAAATAACCAGACATACTTCCTTGAATTCCTTGAGCACTCGCAAATGGAAGACTCATAAATAGATAAATTACAAAGAACGCAAATAAAAGAACAAACATTCTACTTAATTTAATGAACTTGTTCCACATTACTTTGTCCTTTTTCTTTCTACTTACTTTCACAATAAATCCTCCACATAATGTTCACATACAAATCTGAATTATTCAATAAAAATCGTTCTTTCAAAATATTTGTTCTAGAAAAATTTTCGACAGACACAAAATCCACATCAATATCTAATTGACAATCTTTTGATAAATTTTGAATAATTTCGAGTTCTTTCAATTTTTCGTTTCCTACACACACTAATTTATGCTTTCCTTTATCCTCTGTTAATATGATTGAAGAAAGTAAATTTTCTTTAGAAAGTCTGTCATAAAATTGCATAAATTTATTATGTTTAGAAAGATAATTCATCAATTTGTTTTTCTCAGATATAATAATCCAATCTTTTGTTAATATGTTTTCGTTATTTAGAACAAATTCTTTATTTCTTCCAACTTGATTAGCAATAAGAATTCCATCATCTTCAAGTTCTTTAAGATGCGGCAATAATGTAACGTGCGAAACCCCGATTAACTGAGCCATATAACGAATATGAAATCGTTCATTAAAATTCGCACTATACAAACCAAGAATATGCACTTTAAAACTGGTTAATCTCCCTACCACACTCTCTTTGTTACCTCAGTTCTTATACCCGTATACTTAATCGGTCCTTTTTCCTACCACATGGAAAGAAGGAGAACTTTATTATTTATAAGTCTTTCTGTGCTCGAAGATATATTATTGGTAGAAATAATTACCAATAAAAAAAACGCATAATTAAAACCAAAAGTTTTAAATACATACTCGTAATAATGCTACTTATGAGTATGTTTATTAATCGGGAAAGTGAAAAAAAGAGTCTTAAAAATATATATAACTCAGAAAAGGCAGAGTTAGTACTCATATATGGAAGAAGAAGAATTGGAAAAAGCAGACTCATTGTTGAAACTATCAAAAACGAAAATGCAATTTATTTTCTTGCGGACACATCAGATAACATTTTAGACATATTAGCTAATCAAACTAATGAACCATTTATTAAATTTTCTGACTGGGATAACTTTTTCGAATTTATTTTAAAAAGCAAGTACGAAATATTTGTAATTGACGAATTTCAATACATCTGCCAAGTTGAGAAATCTTGGCCTACAATATTACAAAGATGGTGGGAAAAAATTAAAGACTCAAAAAAAAAAATCATTTTATGTGGCTCAATAATTTCTGCCATTTATAAGATAACAAGAGGATATAATTCTGCATTATACGGAAGAAAGACAAGAGAAATAAAAATCGCCCCTTTGAAATTTAAACACATCTTTCATTTTTTTCCTAATTATGAAATTGAAGAGATTTTGAAAACTTATTTTATATTAGGAGGAATCCCAAGATACTTGGAAGAATTTGATAATAAAAAGAATGTAGAGCAAAATATGCTAGATAAAATTTTTGAAAAATCAAGTTTCCTATATAATGAACCAATTAATCTTCTTTCTGAAGAATTTAGAGATTTTTCATCATATCTTGCAATACTTTTAGGAATAAGTGAAGGAAAAACTAAATTTAATGAAATCTCAACATATTCTCGAATAAGTACAAATAAACTATCCAAATATCTTTCTGTATTAGAACGAGTTGAAATAATACAAAAAGAAATACCAATAACTGAAACAAAGCTCAAATCAAAAATAACGCGATATTGCATTATTGATAATTATTATAGTTTTTGGTTAAACTTCGTTATGAAAAACAAATCTCAAATAGAACAAGGATTATTTCAAAATATAACAAAATCAATGCACCAAGAAATAAATACCTATTTTGGCAAAAAATTTGAAAAAGTTTGTCAAGAAATATTTTTAGAAAAAATAAAAGGAATTAATAAAATAGGAAAATGGTGGTACAAAGATAAAGAAATTGACATCATTGCTTTAGATGAAGCGCAGAAAAACGTATATTTTGTAGAATGTAAATGGCAGGATAATGTAGACCCACAAAAAGTTTTAGAGAATCTTAAAGAAAAATCAAAGAGCGTAGTTTGGAATAATAATGAGAGACAGGAACATTTTGTCATATTTGCAAAATCCTTTAGTAAGAAAATAGATAATGTTTTACTTATAGATATGAATGATTTAATGAGATTTTTTAGCGTTTTGAAAGACCGCGATTGGAATGAAAAAGAACAAAATACTAAAAAAATTATAACAAATTTCAACAAAAGGTTACTTTAGAATAATAAATAGAGGATTTTGGATAATTCAAAATTCACACATATTCAAAGTACTCCCCTAAAAGTTTTTGACTAATAACATCAGATATTCAAAACCCTCAACACATTATTTCATCAACTTGTTCACTTACTCTTCTGTTCCTTTTCCACCTTTATAGGTTTTAATGTTGTAAATTTTTTCATTTTGCCGTATTAGTACTTATAGAATATTTTGTTGGAGTTGTTGTAGCTGTCGCGGTATTAGAATTAGTTGTACTCTCTTTTGTAACTTCGCCTGACGTAGTTTCTTTTTTAACAACATTCACTTGAAGAGATTCTGCAGTCTTAGTTACAAGAGCATTCGAACTAATCTTTTTCTCAAACACAGGTTTACTTTCTTCAACAAACAAATTATTCAAAGCCATTTCATAATTCTTAGCGACATTTGTTTTTGATTTCAATATATTACTTATTTCTTTTGTAGCAACATCATTTTCTCCCAAAACGACACATTTATTATCTTTACAAACATAATTAGGAACTTCGAATTTGTTTTCTTTTATATCATTAGCCACTTTTGAAATAGCATTTTCATTTTTTTTCACAATAGAAACTGTAGTAACTCCACCACCTTGCATAATTACATTCTCACTGGTTCCAACCCATCCCGCCTTAGATGATAATGCTCCTGAATTAAGATATAAACTTTCCAATGCATTAACATCTGTTGATTTTGAAGGATTCAACGAACCAGCAATTGCACCACTAGGCAACTTCCATATACAAGTATTATCTCCAACACAAGTCACTCTAACTTTTTCATTAGGACTTCCAAAAGGAATACATTCAGTAGATGACACTGAACTTGATTTTAAATCTGTTGTTGCAGCAGTCGTTATTAAAGATGGTGTTGTAACTAAGCTTGGATTAGCTATACAAAGGACTTTACAAAATGGATCAGTATATAAACAGCTACTTACAACAACATCAGAACAAGAATCTTTAAATCTTGACGGGGTAAAAGTTATTTCTCCATTTCCACTCATAGCATAAAAATCACCATTAATCATATTCCATGCAAATTCTATTGAAGAATATCCTGAAGGAAATGATGCAACTCTTTCATCACCTAAATACAAAACTCCCGGAGAATCTGAATAAATACTTAATTCATATGACCCATCACAACTTGATTCTTCAGATAATGTTATTCCAGAACTACATTGTGAAGGATTTTCATAAACCATTGGTAGCAATAATATCATACTACAAAATTGTACATCATCGGAAGTAGGATTCGAACATCTTATCCACGTGCTTAGCAAAGATCTATCATCATTACTTATTTTACCATCTCCATTAACATCTAAACAAGAGAATGTTTCAGAACCACAACTTAAAGTGTCTGTCCATAGTTTATCAAATCTATACAAATCTGCTATAGTATAAGCGCCATCTGAAATAATATCTCCTGGAACACCACCATCACAAGCTTTTTTCGCTGTTGTCAAAGATACATCACATTTTAACGCAGGTCTTAATCCAGCTGCTACTTGAGCAGCATACATAGAATCTAAAACAGTTCCTTGAGCTCCATTTTTATCTGAATCATAAATACAATCATCTGAACAAGTCATAGGAATTAAACCAACTGCAATTTTCGCTAAAAGAAACGCATCAATAATATCAACTCTTCCATTACCATTAACATCTCCTGCAAAAGTTCTTGGACTGCAATCCATAGTACCTATACACGCTTGAGTATGTTCATAACAAACTCCTGTCAAATCATTACATCTACCCTGTTCATATGTACCATCAACACAACTCATAGAAATACAGTCATTGTCTGCATTACACATAGCTGTAGAACAGCCATCCATATCTGGACAAATTCCAGAAACACATGACTGCAATAAAACACCATTAGGACAAACAACTGTTGCACAATCAGCATCTGCCTCGCATTGATTTGATGTTCCACAATCATCGTCTTCATAACAAGAATTTGCATCCTTACAACCAACTAAAGTTCTTCCATCATTACAAGAAACATCTTGACAATTATTTGCATCGCAAGAAGTTTGTGTTCCACAATCTGTTTGAGTATAACATCTGTCTTCTTCTAAATTACATCCACTTAAAATACTGCCATCAGTACTGCATAAAACATCAGTACATTGATTTTCGTCGCACATATTTCCATATATCTCATCTTCACACATTTGGAAAGAAGATAGTGGAGCTGAGCCCGTCAAAGATTCTCCATTTGAATTTTCAACTTCAAAATGTGTACCTACTGCATCCGTTCTAAGAAATTCTTTTTGAAATGTTCCTGCAGTAAAACCAAAAGTTCCCAACAAACTTCCATCTGCACTATAGTGTTTCAACATCCCAGGAAAGCTTGAAACAACAATCGCAAAAATATTAGAACAATCATCACCAAATTCAATATCAAAAGTCATTTCATCTCCTTCATCGCCATTACAAGTCTCAATATCAGGAACTTGTGCTGTTCTTGTTCCATAGCCATCATCAACAACAATACTTGCTCCAGAAACATCTTCATAGCTGAATTCGACAGCATAGGGTTCTGCAGGAATATCATCTTCAGTATATAATAATTCTCCGTCTTTGTTATACAAACTATAAGAAAAATCATATTCCGTCTCAATAGTAAAAGTTACAACAGAAGCATTACAATCTGCATTTATATTAATAATAATATTTCCATCTTCGGAAGGATTATTATTATTGTCTGAATCAGAATTTCTAGATCCTCCACCACCACGCCTTCTATATGTATCTAGTTTATTTTTTGGAAGAGAATCAGGGGATTGAAAATTAGTATTTATCTCCTGTGAATTTCCTATATTCTGTCCAGACTCAAACCCTGATGTAGTACCCAATAAATCAAACCCTCCAACAGGAATTAAGTCAAGAAAAACGTAAATATAACCCGAAGGATAATAGTTAACAAAAATAGCATCTGCATCGCCAAAAGTTAATCCAGCTGTTGCTAAAATCATAAAAATTGCAATTAGGTAATACAACTTCTTCTTTATATTCTCACTTCTTTGCCTCGAACTGGCCATCTCATCAACCTTTTTTATTTGTTTGTAACATCTCTTTTAACAATTATTTGATTGTAAACAATATTACATCGTTTTCTTCCGATTCTATTCTTGAATTGATTTCACCATTTATAATCCTTTCGGTGATTGATTTTTTTGTTCTATTATTTGTAAATATTACTTCTTTATACTCATCAGATATATCATATGCAACTAATTCTGAATATCCGTCTTTTGGAGGACGTACTTCAATTTTTCCATTACCAATATCATAAACATTATCTACAACTAAAATAGGTTCTTCTTTTTCTGCAAAATTAATATTGTTTGAATTCATGATATCTAAATTTTTGTTTGCGAAAGAAACAAACAAAATAAGAGCGACAAATAAAACTAATCCTAATCCCCACAATAAATCTTTTTTCTTAACTTCTAAAGATATTTTTGAGAGTTTTTTCATTTTAATTACACAAGACCAAATCCAGGATCTAAGATAGATGTTTGTTGTTCTGCTTCTCTACCCAATTCTTCAAATCCACCAGTCCACAAAAATATTAATTCCTCAATTGCAGAAGTATATGTATCTACAAAAGTTGGTTGCTCTTGAGTATATAATAAAACTTCTGTTGTAAATCCTTCTCTTCCATACGTTCCATATGTTAATCCACTTGAATCTGTATACGCAATTGTGGATGTAGGAGACATAATTAACTGAGGTTCAAATGTAACTAAAGGCGAATCATCTATATTTAATACAGTCATAACTAAAGCCGCAGGATTATTTTGAGATATTCTAGAATCTCCTAAATTAACTAATACATCATAAGTATTTGGTCCTGTTCTTTGAGCACTAAATTGAGCATTATCTAATTGTTCTCCTCTTCCGCTACTTGCAATAACTTCAGGATTATTTGACAAAGAATTAGATATTTCATTCAATCTATTTGCAACAAGATTTACAAAAACAGAATATGTATTTGGTGACCAATCACTAACAGCATCGCTTTGCATAAAATTAATTAGAGCAGTATAGAAATTATCTCCTACTTGATATGTGACTTCCTCTGGAACTACATTTCCTATATCATCTCTTCTAAAGTCACTTAAAGTTATATCCGCTCCAGTTACAGTTGGTCTAATATCTATTTTTGAAGTTGTTATGTCTGCACCATAAATATTTGTTGGATTATGAACAACAACTATTTTAGGATCGTTTACTGCAGTTATAGGATCGTCTACTAAACTAATTGAAACTCCAACACAATTGCTTGAAAAAGAACTAAATTCGTCACCAACATTCACATTAATTTTTCCACCTGGAATACTTGTTGGAAGAATGTTTACATTTAATGAATTAAACCAAGATGCTTCACCAACTGCTAAAGTTTGCCCTGCAGAATTTGTGATTTCAACAAAGCTTTCACTAATAGGTCTTACATTGAACAAAGTATTTCCATTTTCACAAGAATAATCTATTTTACTGCCTTCCGTATCTGTTCCAATTTCAGTAGACGTTGGTAATCTATTAAATGTTGCAAGTTGTAATCCAGCTCTTATTGCATCTCCAAAATCAATTCCTCCAACAATTAATCTAGTTTTAAAAACTTCAATAAAATTTGTACCGCCGGATGGATAGAAACCAAATATACTAAACCAATCAATTCCATTTCTAGATTCTCTTCCAGCTTCATTAAATAATCTAGTAGCATCTGCATCACTCAATCCATTAACTTCTCCATCAAAATCCGCAATTAACGCACCATTAACAATTGAAATAGAATTTTTTAAACCATTAATATCAGTAACATATTTAGTAAATTTTTCGCCAACTTTTTGTTTAAATAAATTTTTATCAACACCAGACATCCTACAATCATCTGACAAACTTCCTATCGCATCTCCAGTAATCAAACTTTCAGGCACACACTCTCCATTATTTTTGTCAACAACATATCCTTCTTCACATTGAGGAGCACAACGCAAACTACTTACACGACAACAATATCCAGATGATGGTGTTCCTAGAGGAGATGCCGTACGAGAAGGCATTCCAGTATTTTCACAACTTGCAATCGCTACAGCAGAAACTGATTGTCCTGATGAACCGTAAGGAATTGTTACAATTGCTGATTTACTTTTCGCGTCTAACAATTTCAAATCATTAGGAACATTATCTCTAAATAAGACATCTAAATATTGAGGTCTTATTCCTCCAAGAGAACATATCCCTTGTTCCTGACCATATCTTCTATCACAATTATAACCAAAAACTGCATCTCTATTTTTTAAAAAATT
>CAYJUR010000040.1:0-7945 GCA_964373405.1 uncultured Methanosarcinales archaeon
TCGTCCATATTATATCCTTCATAACTTAAAACTGCAATTGTTAAATTTTGTCCAGCAGGATGTTCATTTTCATTTGCAATATCGTACATAATTGATTTAACAATTGGAGTTTGAGGATAGTGTAATAAATTAACGTCTGTATCCATTCTCACTGAATAATTTGCTGCATAGAATCCTAGTGCTTGTTTCTGAGATTTAGACCCACCGTGAGCTCTTGTTGCCTGACAATGATTTGCATATGGAACTAATGATGTTGCAAGACTTAAAATTACAAATGGGGCAATTTCTAAATGCGTATGAGCCTTAGTTAGTTCTTCTGGATAAAATGCTATCAAACAATCTTCTTCTTCGTTTGCATCTACATATTCTATAATTCCTTGAAGTACAAGTTCTTCCCAAGTCAATTCGCCTCTATCTACTTTATTTAAATCATCTTTATTGAGTTTGGGTTCGCCATTTACAACAACAATTAATGGTCTTCTTATTCTTCCTTTGTCGTACTCAACTTCAATTGAATCAGCATCCCTATTAAATCGGACATTAATTTCCTGTGAAACATTATTGTTTCTTCTCTCTTCCCTGACTTGCCTGACAAAGTCATCAGGATTTTCCACATTTCCTACGAATGTTGAATTTATATATACTTCTGTCATGGTTTCTCTTTTGTTTTTATTTAACCGATCTTAAACCTAAATTTCTTAATGTTTCAATTATTTTGTGATCTTCCGCTTCAACAACACCTAGTGATATTGAAGCTAGCAAACTTAAATTTTTTCTTAAACCAATATTTGTTCCTTCAGGAGTCTCAATAGGGCATAATCTTCCCAAATGAGTTGGATGCAAAGCTCTTGCCTCAAAATTTTCTTGCGAAGGAGATAAAGGAGATACAACTCTTTGTAAATGTGAAACAACTTCTAAATGATTTACTCTTTGTAATCTCTGGCTAATACCTTTTCTACCACCAACCCAATTTCCAGTTGCCATTGCTGAATACATATTGTTAGTCATTAATTTATCTCTTATGATAACTTTAATTGAAGGAAATTTACCTCTTTTAACAATTCTCTGGAAATTATATAATAAATCTTTAATTAGCGATCTTAAATTTGTTCTAAACAAATCTTCTAATAATTCTCCAGACATTTTCAATCTTTTATTTGCATAATGATCTTTGTCATCAACTGGAAGTTCTCTTCTCTGAACTCTTACAAATTTTTTAATTAATTTACACAAATTATATGCTTTGAACATTCTATCTTCTTTTGTAATTCCTAAATGAGGCAATAAATATTTATCAAGAGTTTCTCTTATTCTTTGTATTCGTATATCTTTAGGTTTTGTTGATTTTAATTTTTTTGCGATGTAATCTAATGCATCTTCTTCTGTTTTAATTTCTGTAAAGTTGTACAAATTAACTAGAAGTTCATCATAATCATCTTTTGACGAGATAAAATGAGTAATCTCCTCGTCTTTCATTAACCCAAGCGCTTTAATTAAAACAATTAAAGGGATTCTAACAATCCTTGTAAATGATAAATAAATTATTCCATCTTTGGGATATTCAATTTTGTGAAGAATTCTATATGATCCTCTTTGTGAAAATAATTTTCCAACGTATTTTGATGTGCCCGTTGATGCTCTCTCAACAAACAATTTATTTGATCCCAAATCTTCAACGTCAATCAAAACTCTTTCAGTACCATTAATAATGAAATATCCTCCAGGGTCATTAGGATCTTCACCAACTTCAACTAATTGTTCTTTTGATAAACCTTTCAAATGACAAATGTCTGATTTCAACATAACTGGAAGTCTTCCAATGTTTGTTGTAAACGATTCTCTCTGAACTCCGTTAATGTATGTAGAAACATCGACAGATACAGTTGCAGAATATGAAATATTTCTTAGTCTTGCTTCTCTTGGATAAACAGCTCTTTCACTTCCGTCTGCTTCAGTAATCATTGGTTTGGCAACTTTAATATTTTCAAATTTAATTTTTAGTTCATCAATATCGTGAGGAATTATTGTTGGTTCAATATCTTCAAGCTCGTCCGTTATTTTTTTTAATCCATGCTTTATGAAATTGTTGTAACTGTCAATGTCAGAACTAGTAAAAGTTTTATTTTTGAAATGACTTTTTAATAATGTTTTGTGGACTTCAACCATCTGTGACCACCCTGTGATATTCTGATACTCCTCTTGTTGGAGAAACTCTTTCAATTTTAATAATGTCACCAGTTTTTGCGTCAAGCAAAGCTATTATTGGATCAGAAGAAAGAATTTTTGGAAGTTGGGATTTTATAATGTTGTATTTTTCAAGAAGTTCTTTCACAGCCTTCTCACTCATCTTAGTGTGTTTAGGTACTAATCTGTGGCTAGTGATGGAGGTATCGTCTTTCATTTTGGTTCTGGTCAGGATTTTGTGTGGAAAAATGATATTTTTGTGAATATAATGGGCCGTGCGGGATTTGGACCCGCGACCCCTACATAACTTTCAACTTGTTAAAAGTGTAGTGCTCTACCAAGCTGAGCTAACGGCCCGGAAAAACGCCCTGGCCGGGAAGCTCGGATATACCACGCGAGTATCGTCTTTCGAACCCGGGTCGAAGCCGCGACAGGGCTTCATGATAGTCCACTACACTACCAAGGCGTGATCATCAAAGGAAAAATTCTCGGGAGCTTAAGCTAAACATAATTTTTAGCGCCCTATAGAAAACTTTCCCACATACTCCTTTGGAAAAAAAGGTCATTTATAAAGCTTATGCTTGTTAGGAGGAAAGAGGGGTAAAAAGGAGGAAAAGCATATATTTTTAATCTTCATTATCTGATGTATGAACGAGGAATATTATGTTGATCTTGTAGCACAAATATTGATTGGTGAGATAGGTTACGAACAAATAGAAAAAATATCCACTTATAAACCTGGAAAAACTCGACAAGATTTATCATTAGCAATTCTTTTAGGTCAAGCAAGAGAATTAAGTCCATTTGAAAAAAAGTTTGATGCGATTGTTAAGGACATTTCAGAGATTGTTGAAATAAGATAATCACACCACTCTCAACTTCTTATGACCCGTCTGCTCACAAGTTGCACAAGCATATGGTTTGAAGCATTTTCAAACAACTTATTTCAATATCTCTTCAACATCCTTTCTAACTTCCTCATAAGGAATCAATCTTGAAGTTAATCTTGACATATCCCTCTCATATTCTTTTTTATCTACTATCTTACTTATGTCTAATTTAACATTCTCGATTTTAGATTTTTTGAGTAACAAATTTTTATCAAGTTTTATTCCTAATTTATTCAAAAACCAAATATCATACAAATCACGGCCTTTTTTCCGATTTAGTAAAGCAAGTATTTTTTCTACAAAAATTTCTTCAATATTCATACATAATACTAAAAAGTTTTCTTCGGTGTCTGCATATTTGCTTTTCATCATTTTCCATTCTGGATTTTTTAGAGTTCCTGTTCTATAGCCCGCATCAATTCTAAATCTATTTTTGGTTTGCGAATTTCCATTAAACAGAGGACCTTCAAATCCAATTTCGCAAGTATAGGAATCTTCAAAGGATTCCTCTTTAACAAAATCAGATTTAATTCCAAGATTTGCTATTTCCTTTAACACATAACTAACTTCTTTTTTAAAAATTTTTGGACTTTTTATGTTGAAATCCAAATCTTCCGAAAACCTGTTTAGAGCATAAAGATATTTAAGACTTGTTCCTCCTTTAAAGACAGCATCATCAAATTTTTTATAGTAACAATAGAGGAATAAAGTTAAAATATAATCTTTCTCCTGCTGATGTAACAAAAGTCCAGATTCTATAGATATTTTTTTAAGTTCTTGTTTATTAATCATTTACAACAATCCTCCACAGTTTATTATAATTTTTGATTTGTTTTTTTTGTTGATTTAATTTTATAAATCCTTTTGTAATATTTGTAATAATCTTATTTTGCAGACTATTTTTGAGCTTTAACTCATCTAACAAATATCCTAATCTATTATATATTGATTTGCTTTTAAACTTTTTCAAATATAACAATAATTGTTTCTCATCAATCTCTAACCACATATTTTTAATTATCTTTCTAACTTCATCCATTCCTCCAGATTTTTCTGGCTTAAATAAAATATCTATTATAAGCTTTTCTTTGTCAGCTATAATAAAATTTTTAATTTTGAGATAGCCATAAAATTTTTCTTTATTATATGTTGTTGATTCTATCATAAAATTTTGAATTTTAATATTTTTGTGCTGCTTTGTTGTTACTAATTGTATTGTTCTAAGTTGCTGTTCTGTATATCCATAAAAAGATGCCGCTGTCCAGAAACTTATGTATGAAGGTTCAATTACTCTATTTGAAATGGCATAAAGATTTTCAGTGAGATTTTCGACAATTATATAATTATTTTTTTTTATTGCAATTATTAGACCTTTTTTTTTCAGCGATTTTAATACTTCATTAATTCTAGTTTTTTTCCAACCTGTAAGACGTAATACCTTATCGTACGAAAAGACAAGAAAAGAGTTTACACTATTCAAAAGCTCAGATTCGAGCTTAGAAAGGCTTTTATAAAATTTATATCTATTTAGTGTTTTTTCCACTTTATCACTATAAAAAGCATAAGAAGTATATAAAGTTTGTGTTAGAATATTCATAAAATTATATGATTAGAAATTCATCAATATTTATACAACTCTCAACTTCTTATGACCCGTCTGCTCACATGTTGCACAAGCGTTTGGTTTGAAACACTTTGCATGCATTTTGTGAGGTTCTAAAGGTAGCTTAAACAAGAATTGATTTACAGAATTGACTACAACATTCACATTAATATCTGAAACATCTGGATTTGAACGAAGATTGTCTGCAACAATTTCTTCAATCTTTTCCAAACTTTCGTTTACAAAATACACTGAAACATTATTTTTCCCCGACAACACAAATCCGTGAACAAAGAATGCACAATGTTTAAGATCTTGAAATAGTTTTTGAGCATTTTTTGCAGTAAAATCGACTCTCGCAAGAACTAATCCTGTTTTTGAAAAATCGACTCCTGCAGAAATATTAAGAATTCCTTTTTCTTTTAATTTATGAATTCTATAATTTACAGAAGGCTGGGATAATTTGAGGTTTGATGCGATTTCTGACTGGGACATAAATGGATTATCCATAAAAAAGGTCAGTATTTTTAGGTCCTTGTCATCCAAATTTAGCTTGTCAAACATATCTTATATAAAATCAAAGAAGTATATAAAGATTCTTATTAAAAACTATTTATTATAGTCTAAATAGATAATTAAACTATTAAATATAGAGATTAGCTTTATATAGAAAGTTCAAAAATTTATAGATAATGGGAGAAAATTAGGAACAATATGCAAACCGAAATATTAATAGACAGATCAAGGTATGATGACGCCAACATAGATACATCTATTTACAAGGCTCCTGAAGGATTAAGTGAGGAATTAGTTAGAAATATATCCAAAAGTAAAAAAGAGCCAGAATGGATGTTAAAGAAAAGATTGATGGCTTACGAACTTTTTGTTAAAACACATTTACCTAGTTGGGGTCCAAATCTAAACAAACTCGATTTAAACAAAATCACATATTTTGCGCTGCCAAATGCAAAAGAATCTAGAAAATGGGAAGATGTTCCAGAGGAAATTAAAAAGACGTTTGAAAAAATTGGAATTCCAGAAGCTGAAAAAAGAGCATTATCTGGAGTAGGCGCACAATATGATTCTGGAATGGTATATCACAATCTAAAAAAAGAATGGGAAGAAAAAGGAGTAATTTTTGAAAATATGGATGTTGCATTACAAAAATATCCTGAAATGGTTAAAAAATATTTTATGACAAGTTGTATTCCTATCAATGATCACAAATTTATAATGTTGCACGCTTCAGTTTGGTCTGGAGGAACATTTATTTATGTTCCACCGAATGTAACAGTTGATATTCCATTGCAAGCGTATTTCAGAATGAATGCTGAAAGAGGTGGACAATTCGAACATACATTAATTATTGCAGACAAGGGAAGTGTTGTTCATTATTTGGAAGGTTGTTCAGCTCCGTTATATAACGAAAGTGCATTGCACGCAGGATGTGTTGAAATTCATGTTTTAGAAGGAGCTAAAGTAAGATATACATCTATAGAAAATTGGAGCAAAAATACATTTAATTTAAACACAAAGAGAGCAATAGTTCACAAAGATGCAAAAATTGAATGGATAAACGGAAATTTGGGAGCGGGATGTACTATGCTCTATCCTTGTTCAGTTTTAGTTGGCGAAAATTCTAAATCAGATAGTTTAGGAATCGCATTTGCAGGTCAAGGACAAAATCAAGATACAGGAAGTAAAGTAATACATGCAGCAAATAATACAAGTTCAATCATAAGATCCAAGAGTATAAGCAAGGGCGGCGGAATATCAACATATAGAGGATTAGTTAAAGCTGTAAAAAACGCGAAGAATACAAAATCTTCTGTTGAATGCGATGCTTTGTTGATAGATAATAAATCTGTGTCAAACACATATCCGTCAATGAAAATAGAAAATAGTAATGTGAATATTGTGCACGAAGCAAGAGTTGGAAAAATAAGTGACGAAGAAATCTTTTATTTGATGACAAGAGGTTTAACAGAACAAGAAGCGATACGTATGATTGTTTCCGGGTTTATAGATGAAGTTGTAAAGTCTTTGCCTTTAGAATATGCTGTTGAGTTAAACAAATTAATAGAATTAGAAATGGAGGAGAGTATAGGATAAAAAATGAAAGAAATCAATTTAGTTGTTGGAGATAATTCCGAGAAAGTTTATGTAAATTTAAATGAAAATGTTAGTGCGAGCATTGGAAAAAATTCAAAACTTATATTATTCAACATAGGAGGTTCAGTTAGAACAACAATTAATGGAGCAAATTCGTGCGCAATAACAAAAAGTTTGTTTATAGATAATTCAGAAGCCAAAGTTGAAATCATACATAATGCTCTTAATACAAAAAGCGAATTGTTAACAAAAAGTGTTTTATTTGAAAATTCAAAGGAAAAAATAAACGAATTGATAAGAATAAATAATAATGCAAAAAATAGTAAAGGACATCAAAAAAAAGAGATTTTATTGCTAGGAGATAATATTGATGTTACTACGGCACCGAATTTAGAAATTAATAATAACGAAGTTGAATGTTCTCATGGATGCAGCATAGAAAATATTAATGATGAATCAATATTTTATTTGATGAGCAGAGGATTAAGCGAAAACGAATCTAAAAAAGAGATTGTTAAAGGATTTGTAAACAGCTTGATTGAAGAGACTCAGAATAAAGAACTAATAGAAAACATAAACAAGTTAATCGAAAGTAAAATAAAATGAAAGCTGTATTAAAAAGGGATTTTAAAAAAGATTTTCCTATATTGAAATCGGGCTTAATCTATTTAGATTCCGCATCAACCTCACAAAAACCTTCTTCTGTAATAGATGGAATAAAAGATTTTTACGAAACTATGAATGCGAATACACACAGAGGAATTTATGATTTGTCTGAAAATGCGTCGCACGAATTCGAAAAATCGAGGGAAAAAGTTGCAAAATTCATAAATGCAAACTATGAAGAAATTATATTTACAAGAGGATGTACAGAGGGATTAAATATAGTTGCCAATTTGTTAACAGAAAATTTGCAAAAAGGAGATAAAATATTAATATCTGAAATGGAGCATCACTCTAATTTAATTCCTTGGCAACAAATGTGTAAAATAAAAAACCTAAAACTGGTTGTTGTAAAAATTGATAAAAATGGAAATTTGGATATGAATGATTTCAAACGAAAATTAAATAAAAAAACAAAAATTGTTTCAGTTACTCATACTTCTAATGTATTAGGAACAATCAATCCAATAAAAGAAATATCTAAATTAGTTCG
>CAYJUR010000041.1:0-7935 GCA_964373405.1 uncultured Methanosarcinales archaeon
CTCTGCGGATATTGGGAGACAATTTAAAACAAACTTTTGTTGTAAAATCAAAGTTTGGTGAAGCTGATATTTCAATTAAATCAAATTTGGTAAGCCTTACCTTTCCATTTACCCCCAAATGTATAAATATTTTGGCCTCTCTTAAACAAAACGTTAAGAGAGGTTCTTTTTTCTCTTACGTTATTGGAATAAACGAAATTACATTAGTTTGTTCTGAACAGATTTATGATGAATTTGAAGAGATTAAGAAAATTGGAGATATATTAAAAACAAAGAAAAAATTATCGGCTCTAACTTTAAATGTTAGTTCAATAAATACATTCATGTTTTATTTGACATCAAGAGCCTTAAATTGGGAAAATGTTGGGATAGTTGAAACGTTTTCTACAAATTCCGAAATAACATTTGTCATTGATTCAGATGATGTTTCTAAAGGATTTAATGCGTTGCAGAAAATAATAGAAAAATAATCACTTCCTAAACAATCCCTCTTTAAATACTTTTGATCTCAATCTTTGTTTGGACTCAATCATATCTATTGTTCTTAAGTTTGGATTGATTTGTATCGATTTTTGTTGAGCAAATTTAGCTTCCAGATTTCCTTTCTTAGTATCAACAAAGTCAGAATTCATATCAGACATTTCTCTTTTGAAGTTTTCGGATTTCATTTCATCAAAAAGAGCAATAAGATATATAAAGGTTATTGTTAATAATAGATTTATGGATAAAAAAACACCAACATACATACCAAATCCAAAGTATGAAGAAAAAAGCAAATTAAAGAGAAATGATGACTTTAAAGAAAAATATTTCTCAGGCTTCAATAAAAAAGGCTTTTCATCAATCGAAATAAAACATTTGTTTTGGTCGTGGCTTGCAATATCATTTGCTTTTGCTAATATATTGAAAGGGAAATACTATCCAACTTTTTTGGGATCTTTTCTTATTTCTGCAGTTGCTGTTGGAACTGGATTTTTGTTACATGAAATTGCACATAAATTTGTTTCACAAAAATTCCACTTAAGAGCGGAATTTAGAGCATTCTTTCCTATGCTTTTGCTTGCTGTTGTTTTAAGTTATACAGGATTTATATTTGCGGCTCCTGGCGCAGTAATGATTATGGGAAAGCCTAATAAAAAACAGAATGGATTAATTTCTATTGCAGGACCTTTGACAAATATAGTTTTAGCTATAATATTTTTCGGGCTTTTATTTATGAATATACAAAATGATTTGTTGTTGAAGGTTTTCTTTTATGGCTTTATTATAAACGTTTGGTTGGCATTGTTTAATTTAATTCCATTTGCAATATTTGATGGAAAGAAAATATTTGAGTGGAACAAATTCATATGGGCTGGATGTGTTGTTGTTTGTATTGTTTTATTCTTTATGCAAGGATTGGTTGGCGGTAATTAGATAAGCTTTAAATACTTTCTTTTGTTTAGTACAGAGCATTGACAAAATAGAAGAGTTAAGGCTCAAATACAGAAAGTTAGTTGTAGCGTTTAGCAAAATATTTATCTTTTGGTTAATATATTTAGGATTTATGCTTTTTGTGATTGCAATTCTTTATGCCACTAGAAATTTCGATTCTAAAGTTATTCTATCATTAGTAATAATTTTAGTGATTTGGACTTTGTTAGTTGCAGTTGTATTTTTGTATAATAGATTATTTCTATTAAAAATAAACGGATTGATAAGAGAAAGATATTCTGATTTTGATAAGAAAATTTCTCTGTGGAGATCTTTTGTTGGAGTTGTTAAAAAGGAATATAATATAAAAACCAAAAACAAAATCATTGAAAGTATCAATAAAATAATTAGTGATTTAGGCTGTAAAGTCTACTCTTTTAATGAAAATGAAAAAACATTTATTGTCCAAAAAAATATAAAAGGAGATGATTTTGCTGTTAAAGACAAGTTTGGATTTTTTTATAATGATTTTTTTTATATACGATTAATAAATAATAATAAACTTGAGCTTGATTTTCATAATTTTGCTTACAAAAGAGGCGGAGCATTATTGTTGGGAACTTATTATTACGAACTTAAGAATGTAGAAGAAATTCTACGAAAAGAAAAAATAATTTATTAAAAATGAATTTAAAGCTTTCCTATTGCCATTAATAAATTGCGATAATTTTTGTATATGCATAACATCTTCAATAATTATATTTCAAAAAAAAAAGTTGTACTGCAGACCCGTAAGGTATCATACTGAACAAGTTCAGCAGGACTTTGCCCCTCGTTTCATTCGTACCAAAGCAACCCCTGCAACGTACTCACATTAACATCACAATAAATTTTGACATTAGAGATGTTATGCACATACTTTAAAACAACATCTTTAAATACAACTAAAATAAAATACTATTATAACAGCAAGTTTAATAAATATAGATGACAAATTAAATCAAATGGGAATTGAAGAAAGATTTAAAGATTATACATTTAGAGTTAATTGGACTAGTTCTGAACCTTATAATCCTCGTTGTGATGTTGTTGAAGTCAGACTAACTACAAAAGATGGTCAGGAATATATGACTGATTTTGTTGCGTTAGATTTTTTCCGCATGATTTTTGAAAAAAATAAAACAACTAAAGAATGTGCAAATGGCACATATTTTAGCAGACCAAATATGATTATCGTTGAAGAAATCTCCGAACAAAATATCAAAGCCACAATTGATGATTTAATTAATCTATTGTCAATAGATCAATACCTTACAAAACTGGATTATTAATATTTCAGATATATTTCTTTTAATTTATTTATCACTTTTTCTTGGTTTCTACCTTTTTCAGACTTTGCAACTATTTCATAACTTTTATCTCCAATTCTATGGTAATAAAGCCTTGCAAAGCCTTGCACCATTAACACCCCTCAAATAAAAAATATCTGTATTTTCTATATGTCCTGGTCTATGTAATCCAGCATTAAAGTTTCCCTTGCTTAACTCTTTTATTAAATGATTTAGTTCTCTTTCCACTATTTGATTTTCTACGGCATCCTGCGTCAATCTTAAAAGTGAAGGATGTTTCTTTATAGAGGATGAAAGAATTATTTTTTCAAGATTTGAATGAGATGTCATTAATATTACAAGACTTATGACAATAAAAATTAATCCGACTATCATAATTGCAGAAGATTCTATTTCAGAAACACCAACAAATCCTCCTGTAATAACGGGATTTGGATATATCAATAAAAATATGCCAAGTAAAAATGACAATAAAATTAAATAATTTTTAATCCTTATAAATTTAATTAAAAATAGTAAATATATAAAACATTCTAATATTCACAACCCAAATCCGTGTATAACGCCTAACTAATTCCTGTTATTATGAGTTAGGATAAAATTACTGCTAGAGCTTTCCTATTGCAGTTAGAAGTTTCTTATAATTTTTAACTAATTCTCTAAATCTAATTACTTCTTTAACTACTATCTTTGAGCCTTCATCGTTTAAATTTTCTGATTTTACCATTTTTCAACCATCCTTAATTTCATCTTTATTATAGTAGTTTTCTCTTATTCATTTTAAATCTTAGCATTATATAGCTGACGACATAAGTAAAGCATTATTAGATGCCATCAGCTAATTAGTAAACGACAATTCTAATATGCGTTATTTATGTTGTTTACTAATATATTTCAAAATTTAGCTTTCTTCATAAATTGCTTTTTTGATACAATCTTAGAGGCAGATATTGATTAATTACTAAATCAACTTAAATCCATGTATAACTCCTAGACTTACAAAAGTCACAATAATTCCCGCAACAATAACTCCTAAAACAATTGACATTTGAGATTTCTTTCTGTCTATTCCAAGAATCCAAGAACCTATAATTGCTGTATATGCACCTGTTCCAGGGAATGGAATTGCGACAAATATTAATAATCCTAAAAAACCCCATTTCTCAACCGCATCACGTACTTTTTTTCTAATAGATTTAATTGATTTGTTAAAGAAATATTTGTAAACTTTCCATTTCATTAATTCCAAATGTACTGAATCTAAGAAAATGTAAACAAAAGGGATAATAAAAATATTAGCAAATGTGCCTATTAGAAATGCATTAAATATTCCAACTTTAGAGGCAATCAATACTGGAATTCCTGCTCTTAGTTCTCCAAGAGGGAGTATTGAAAGCAATATTCCAAGAGATAATGTTTTTAACATTTATGCTTGATTTGTAGAGAGTTTAAAAAGGTTGTTCATTTAGATTTTATCCCATCCAAATCTTCTTCAATTTCTCAGAAACATATTCTTCTTTGAGTAAGTCAGAAACTAAATCTTTCGAATCAATAAATTTCCTTTTTCTGATTGCAACTAATGTATCTTCATCAAGATAAACTTCAGAATATTTGTCTAAGAAACTTTTAACATTTGATTCTGCTACCCATGATTTTGGCCCAATTTGTTTAGCAAATTCTGGTAATTTGTGAGGAAGAACTTGAAACCACATTAAATTTTCGTTTAATTCTATACCTGATTTGAAAACTTCAAAATCATGGTGAATTAATTTCATTTTTATGTAATGGAAAATTTTTATTGCTTTAGAACTAATCACATCAATCTTTCCTTCGTGCAATTTGAAATGCAATATTATTAGTTTTGTATCATGCTTTTTTGCATCCTTGTTTATATCTGAAAGTGAAAAAGGATGTTTGTGGAACATAGAAATATCTTGCTTATCCAAAAATTTTCTAGCAGCTAATATAAATCGAGAGTATTGTTCCATAGAAACTGAAGCAGATGCGTTTCTATCTTTTTGTACAGGATCAATAATAATCAAAGGCGAATGTATTTTTGATTCGTTCAATTTTTTCAAAACATCTTTATTATTTTTATAAAAACCCGATACATCAATTATTGTTTTTGGTTTCCACACAGCAACTGTTTGCAATAATTTTTCAAAACTTCCATAAGCATAAACAAGGATTTCTAAAATATATCCTGAAAATCCGCTTATGTAAGATTCTGCTCCATATATTCCTTGTGCCTTGCAAAATAATTTTGCTAATCTTACTTGATCTTTATCCTTAACATTCTCTCTCACCCAATCAACATGAAGTTTTGAAACATCAGTAACATTTTCTGCTTCAGAAGCCTTTGATATTTTTTTGACAGGTATAATTTCAAATATTTGTCCTTTATATTTCACTTGAAAATAGTCTCTTGAACCGTGAATTCTGTCAACTTTAGAAAAACATTTTTTAAGAACCTTTTCCAGTAAATCTGAATCCGGTTTTTGAAATCTTACAAAAACATCGTAATCAGGATCTTTTAAAAAAGTTCCTTTCGCAACACTTCCACCTAACGTAACTTCTGCATTTATTAATTGTTTTATTAGTTCTTTTTCTATCGTTTTTATGAATTTCTCATAATCAACAAGCTTAGGTTTGTTGTTTTCTAACAATTTTGTAAACATTTTAGTAAATTACTCGAGTTAGATTTATAAATATTCGCATAAAAATGAGATAATATTGTGAAATTTCTAAAATAGTTATGTTTATAAATATTGGAAACATTCCAATGAATGATGGGTGACAGAAAGTTATTTTACGCAAAGGACAATAACCAAAACATTGTTCACGTGGACAGAATAAGGGAAAAAGATGGTAAATATTTCTGTCCTTTTTGTAAGTGTGAAGTATTGCCAAAAATGGGCACTAAAAAAACGTGGCATTTTGCTCACAAAAATAATGAACACAAATGTGAGTTTAATGAAGTTGTTGAATCACAATTGATTGAAAAATTTGAAAGAAATGTTAATACTATTGAACACATAGATATTCCACAAGATTGTCAAAATTATATGTGTCCTTTTTGTAGAAATGCTGGAAACAAGGATTATGCTGTTGTTTGGAAATCAAATATATATATTTGTAAAACGTGTTTTCAAGATATGAATGGTCAAGATTTGGATAAGGTATAGAGTATTTCTTAAAATAGTTGAAGAATATAAAAAATAACTTTCCTCCTAACTTAATTTTTTGATGCATGCTCAAATGAATTCATCACTTCATCATAAAATGAGTTATAGTTTACTTCTTGAAATTCATGTTGGAAGAAAATAAATTTTGATTTTCATTCAAAGATTCCTTCAAATAGAAATAAAAATTTTAGAAAAACCTTTTCAAACTTTCTTTTTTACCAACATTACTCCTCTTCACATTATCTTCTGCATCTTTTTTAATCTTATCTTCAACATCTTTTTTTTCTTGAGTATGTATTTTATCAACAATTTCATCTTCTTCTTCCAACATTTTCATTATCTCTTTACTACGAGAAATAACTTCAGAAGGCAAACCAGCTAATTTTGCTACATGCACTCCATAAGATTTGTCTGTGCCGCCCTGAATAATCTTTCTCAAAAATAAAATCTCATCACCATGCTCTCTAACTGCAATATTATAATTTGAAATTCCCGAATATTTGTCAGCCAATTTATTCAACTGATGATAATGAGTAGCAAATAACGTTTTGCCTTTAATTTTTTCATAAATATATTCTGCAATAGCCCAAGCTAAAGAAATTCCATCAAAAGTAGATGTACCACGACCAATCTCATCCAAAATTATCAAACTTTTTTCTGACGCATTATTTAATATATTTGCAGTTTCAGTCATCTCAACCATAAATGTAGATTGTCCCATCGTCAAATCATCATATGCTCCTACTCTAGTAAATATCCTATCTACAACTGGAAGTTTAGAATAAGAAGAAGGAACAAAACTTCCTATTTGAGATAATAATTGAATAACAGCAATTTGTCGCATAAAACTACTTTTTCCAGACATATTTGGTCCTGTGATAATCATCATTCTTTTATCTAAATCAAATCTTAAATCGTTTGGGACATATGGTTCTGATTGTAATTTCTCAATAACTGGATGACGACCATTCTCTATAAACATCTCACTTCCGTTATGCAATTCTGGTCGAACATAATTTGATTCAACAGCAATAGTTGAAAAACAGATTAAAACGTCAAGCATTGCTATATTTTTTGCGATCTTTTGTATTTCAAGTAGTTTTAAGGAAACTTTTGTTGTAATCTGATTAAATAAATCAAACTCAATTATATTGATTCTTTCCTCTGCACCTAAAATTAGTTCTTCCTTTTGTTTTAATTCTTCTGTCACATATCTCTCTCCAGTCGATAATGTTTGCCGTCTAATATAATTAGATGGAACTTTGTCATGAAAGCGTCTAGGAACTTCAATGTAGTAGCCGTGAACTCTGTTAAAGCCGACTTTTAATGCATAAATTCCTGTTTTCTCTTTTTCTTGAGTTTCTATATTCGCAACAAAATCTTTTCCAGAAGTCGCAATTTCCCTCAATTCATCAAGCTTCTCATTGTATTTTTTCTTTATTACTCCACCCTCATTTATTTTAACTGGAGGATTATCGTTAATAGATTCTTCAATCAAATTAACCAGCTCATCCAATTCGTCCATTTGGACTATTTCTTTAAATAAATACGAATTTAATGATTTTAATTCTTTTTTTATTTGAGGAACTAATTTTAATGAATCTCTTAAAGAAATTAAATCTCGAGGATTTGCTGTGTTGTTTGTGATTCTAGCAATTAATCTTTCTACATCATAAATTTTAGTTAATAATAATTTTACTTCTTCTCTCACAATTGTTAAATTTGTTAATTCTTCAACTGCATCAAGTCTTTCATTAATTTTTTTAATATCTATCAAAGGTTGTTGCACCCATTGTCTAATCAATCTTGAACCCATAGCAGTTGTTGTTTTGTCAAAAAAGCATTTGCTGGCGGGGTTTTTCCGAGGGAAATTACTTTTTGCAGGTTTTTTTTCTTGCATGCCCTGCAATGAGTGTTTGTTTTGATTTCCTGCACTGTTAATCACGTAAAAGCAAATTTTAAAAAATTCAAATTACTTTTATGCGCAC
>CAYJUR010000042.1:0-7907 GCA_964373405.1 uncultured Methanosarcinales archaeon
AGAAATTTATTGAACTAATTGAATCTATAAGGCCAGATGTTATTACAGGATACTTTAGTGACAAATTTGATTTGCCTTACATAATGGAGAGAGCAAGAAAATACAAACTCAATGTGAATTTTAATTTAGATGGTTCACAATTAAATATAGGAAGAGGAAATATTAAAACTGTGAGAACTATCGGAATACAACATATTGATATCTACAATTGTCATTCAAACATTTTAAGAACAGCATTAAAAACAGATTCTTTTAAACTAGATTCTGTTGCTGAAGAATTGTTGGGTAAGAAAAAAGTTGATGTAGATATATTGGAACTTGCTAATGCTTGGGATAATAAAGATAATATAATGCTTACAAAATTTGCTGAGTATAATTTGCAAGATTCTTTTTTAACATATGAATTATTTATGGAACTATTTCCAAGTTTGTCTGAGATGGTTAAAATTGTTGGACAAACTTTGAGTGATACAAGTAGAATGAGTGTTTCACAACTTATAGAATGGTTTTTGATAAAGAATTCTGTAAAAAAAGAATTTAATGTATTGATACCAAACAAACCATCAAATGATCAAACCAAATATAGGCAGATGCATAGATTGAAGGGTGCTTTTGTTTTCGAACCGATTCCTGGTTTGTATAAAAATATAGTAATTTATGATTTTAGAAGTCTGTATCCTACAATAATTGGATCGCATAATTTATCGCAAGATACAATGAATTGTGAATGTTGTATTGATACATCAAAAAAGATTAATTTTGAAAAGAAAATGGTTTGGTTCTGTGAGAAGAAAAAAGGTTTTCTTCCAACTATGATAGAGGATTTAATTGTTAGAAGAATGAGAGTTAAGGAAATAATGAAAGAAACTCCATCTAAGTTTTTGAAAGCACGTCAGAATGGTCTTAAATTGTTAGCTAATTCGTTCTATGGCTATCTTTCATTTTATGGTGCTCGTTGGTATAGTTTTGATAGTGCAAATTCAACAACTTATTTGGGTAGAGAGTATATACATAAAGTTATTGATACATTTGGTAAAGCAAATTTTGATGTAATATATTCTGATACAGATTCTGTTTTTATTGTTGCTGAAGATATGAAATCTGCTGACAAAGTTGTTGAGGGCATTAACAAAGATTTGCCAGGACTAATGGAATTAGAAAATGAAGGCTTCTATCCCTCAGGGATATTTGTTGCAACAAAGGGAGAAGAAGGTGGGGCAAAGAAAAAATATGCTTTACTGGATTCAAAAGATGATATTGTTATAAAAGGATTTGAGACGATTAGGCTGAATACGGCGAAAATAGGTCAAGAAGTGCAGAGAAAAGTGTTGACAATAATATTAAAGGAAGATGATCCTCGGAAAGCGTTTGATTATGTTAAGACAATTATTAATAGAATAAAAAATAACGAATTAGGTGTTTCTGATTTTAGAATTAGAACTAGGTTGACTAAGGAAATAGATTCATATGATTCAGTTGGTCCACATGTTGTGATTGCTCAAAGAATGCGTGATTTAGGTATTTCTGTAGGTCAAGGAAGTATGATTGATTATGTAATAACAAAAGAAGGCAAAAAAATTCGTGATAAAGCGAAATTAATATCTGAAACAAAACGTTCAGATATTGATAATGACTATTATATTGATAATCAAATACTTCCTAATGTCGAACAAATATTTGAAGTCTTTAAATTAGATATTAAAGAATTTAATAGTAAAGGGCAAAGTACGTTGGGGAAATTTTTCTAAACTATTGCCTTTATGTCCCACTACCTTTAAAATCTTCTTTAACATAGCCGTTTATACTGATAAATATGTCATACCATACTGTATATCAAGGTGGGATAAGTAGTTCTCCTAGTTCGTATGTTTCATCTACTAGTTATTCTAATCCTTTAGAAAATATTGTTGCTTCAAGTTCGATTTATAGTTCTAACCCAGAGATGAATCATACGAGTGCGAATACTTCGACTTATAACGCTAATAATTCGCACTCCAACAATCTAGGTATTTATTCGGGGCATTTGAATGCTAGTAATGGAAATAACGGCATATATCAAGCAACTTCATCAAACGTAACAAATGAGAAAAATAAAAATTCTATGTTATACAAATTAACAAACTATTCAATAGAACATGTCTCAAAAGAACCTCAAATATTCAAACCTGTTACATTTGTAAATCCTGATGCACCAAAAACAAAGTTCATAAAAGCGTCTGAAGAAATTATGGAATTAGTTGAAGAAGTATTTGAAAAAACAACTAATCAAAAATTGCCAAACTTTAATATTATGGTATGTGAGCAAGACGAATTTGTAAAAGAGCATAATAAACGTGGAGGAAAATGGAGTCATGGAATTGTTGGTTTCGCAGTCCACTCAGAAAATAGAATTTTTGTTGTTGAAAACAATTTAGTTGAATTACTATTAACTATAGGCCACGAAATTGGGCATTTAATGTCTGAACCTTTGTCTAACATTATTGATGAGGAAGCGAAAGCATTTGCTTTTTCACGAGCGTTTGCTGAAACAATTCATAGAGAAGATATTGGTGGATTAAAGAAAAATATTAGATTAACAAATCCTGCTTCAAATGGAATTCATGATGTTGCAGACAATTTTGTTATAAAATTGATGGAGATTGGTAGGAGTGCTTTAGAAGTGTTTAATTTATTAATTTCTAGAAGTGTGAGTATTGTGAGCTGAATTTGAGCACAAATCCCAAACCTTTATATACTCCTTCAAATTGTACACTTTCATATTGGAAGAATTTAATTAGTGGCTTAAAATTGAAATCAAATTCGAATTTCTAAGTGCTTAATTTTTTCTTACAAGAAATTAGTGTGGGGTAATAAAAATGAAAGGAACAGTAAAATTCTTCAAAGAAGAAAAAGGCTTTGGCTTTATTCTTGGCGAAGACGGAAAAGAATACTTTGTACACATTTCTGGATTAACAGAAGGTACAAGCATCACAAAAGATGACTCAGTAGAATTCGACGTTGAGCAAGGCGATAGAGGCCCAAAAGCAGTTAATGTTAAATTAGCTGAAGCGTAAATCTAAATTTATTTTTTTATTTTTTTATTTTTTTATTTTTTTATTTTTTATTTTTTATAAAATAATTGATATAAATAAATATTACATTTATTTCTTAGAGAAATTTGAACGAATATTCAATATTTGTTTGAATAAGTTACTATCTCTGTATTGGAGTTTTCCAATATTTTCTTTAGTAACCTTATATTTATAGTTTAGTTGAGGACATAATTAAGTTCTATTTTTTTCTTTAAAACTTTTATAAGACTCTTTTATTAGGATTCTTAGTAATTCTAAATCTACGTCTTCTAAGCTCTTGATATAAATGCATGATCCAGAACTTAATTTGTATTTTCCAAGTTTTTCCAAGAATTTTTTGTAATCTTTAAAACCTGACATAATGTAAAGAGTTAAAGCTTGTTTTCTTGGAGAAAAGCCTGTCAAAGGCCAATCTCCTTCTTGTTTGCTTTTCTCGGATTTGTAATGATACTTCCCAAAACCTACAATGCTTGTACCCCACATCTTAGGCTTTTCTTTTGTTGCAT
Source organism: uncultured Methanosarcinales archaeon (assembly GCA_964373405.1). GTDB lineage: Archaea > Nanobdellota > Nanobdellia > Woesearchaeales > WJKV01 > CAYJUR01. The sequence continues at coordinate 3,578 of CAYJUR010000042.1, forward strand.
CTTCAAATATTTTTAATAATTTGAGAGAATCTTCTCTTTTTTCAGGTATAGAATTAAGAAAGTCCTTAACACTTGCGTTATTTTCCTTTGTTTTTAATTCTGCCATTATGCTTCTAAATTTTGTGCTACTAGATTATTTAAATTTATCGATATTATGAAATTAGAAAGTAAATTTGATTTTGGTCTTTTTCTTTTCTTAAGTTGTTTTTCACCTAAAGCCTTAGCAACCTTTAAATAACTCCTAATTTTGGTTATTATATGGGAATGGGATTAAGTTTGTCGACAAGAATTGTACAGCAACCAAGACATAGTTATTTGCCTTTATGCAAGATAGTTGGACTTTTGTATAGTAAAGGAAAATTAGATAAAGAACATTTAAGGGAAGCTATTAATGATTTTCATTTAAAACACGGTTCTACTTTATCTTATAAGGTTCAAAGTTTATATAATGTTCAATCAATAGATAGATCTCCTGGCAGATGTATATCCTATTGGTTAAAAATTAATAAAAATTCTGTTCAAGTAGTTTCTTGGGGTTTGGAAAAAGATGTTTTTTTGGGAGATGAAGATGTTCTAAATGCTTCTTTGATTGCTTCAATTAATCTTTTAAGTTTATATGCTAGAAGTCTTCCTCTGTTAGAATCTAAGTCATCTTCAGAAAGGGGAGCTAAAGCTTTAGAAAAAGCGAGAAGTTTAGTTGAAAAAGTTAAGGTATCATTCAATGAAAATAAAGAAGAAATTTTAAAGTTTGCTCCATATTATTTTTCTGGACTTATAGAACTAATGGAAGGAGAAGTCTCTAAAATTTAATCAGTTTTTAGCTAAGCTTTAAATACCTTATATTTTTCATTCTATATATGAAAATCCCTAACTTTGACTCACAAGCAATAGAGAAATCAGTTTTAACTATGTGGAAGAATCACGATATTTATGCTAAAATAAAGAGTAGGAATAAGGCTGGAAAGAAATTCTATTTCTTACAAGGACCACCATATACTTCAGGCAGACTTCATGTTGGACACGCTTGGAACCACGCGTTAAAAGATATGGCTTTAAGATATAAAAGAATGAATGGTTTTGATGTTTGGGATAGAGCAGGATATGATATGCATGGTCTTCCAACGGAACATAAAGTACAAGCTAAACTAGAACTAAAAAATAAAGAAGAAATTGAAAAATACGGTTTAAAAAAATTTGCAGAAGAATGTATGACTTGGTCAATGGATATGGCTAAATTAATGGATCAAGATTTACAAAGATTTGCAGTTTGGATGGATTACAGCGATCCCTATTATCCTGTGAAAAACGAATTTATAGAAGGCGAATGGTGGTTAATAAAACAAGCGCATCATAAAAAAAGGTTATACAAAGGTCTAAGATCATTAAGTTGGTGTATGGATTGTGCGACAGCTATTGCAAAACACGAGCAGGAATATAAAATTGTAACAGACAATTCTATATATGTCAAATTTAAAATTAAAGATAAAAAAAATGAATATTTGTTAATTTGGACAACGACTCCATGGACAATACCGTTTAATTTAGGAATAATGGCTAATCCTGATGTTGATTATGTAAAATTGAAAGATAAGAATGAAGTATGGATTGTTGCAAAAGATTTAGCTAATGAAATAAGTAAAACCATTTTAGAAAAAGATGCTGAAATTATTGAAGAATTTAAAGGACGTGAATTGGAAGGTTTAGAATATGTACATTTTTTTGAAGATCAAATTGATTATAAAAAATTGAAGAAGGAATCTCCAAAAATACACACAGTATTAATGAGCAAAGATTATGTTGATACTACATCTGGAACAGGATTAGTTCATTGCTCTCCAGGATGTGGTCCCGAGGATTTTGAAGTTGGGCATAGAAATAAAATAAAACCGTTTAATACAATTGATGAGTATGGAACATTTGTGGATATGGGAGAATTTTCTGGGCTTAAAGCTAAAGTTGATGATAAAAAGTTTGTTAAAAAAATAGAAGAAAGAAATGCTTTAGTTTATACTAAACAAGTAAGACATGATTATGGGCATTGTGAGAGATGTAAAAATCCAGTTGTTTTTAGAGTTACAGAACAATGGTTTTTCAAAGTTGAAGATTTGATTGAAAAAATGCGAAAATTGAACAAAGATGTAAATTGGGTTCCTAAAGAAGGAGAAGAACAATTTGATATATGGATAACTAATTTGAGAGATAATTCAATAACTAAACAAAGATTCTGGGGAACTCCAGTCCCTATATGGGTTAATGAAAAAGATACTGACGATTATATGGTAATTGGGAGTGTTGCAGAATTAGCAAAATATGCTGGAGAAAAAAATGTTCCTAAAAATCTGCACAAACCATTTATTGATGAGGTTGTAATAATAAAAGATGGAAAAACATATAAGCGAATTCCTGATATTCTAGATGTTTGGATAGATTCAGCAACAACGTCTTGGAATTGTTTGTATTTTCCCAAAAGAAAAGATTTGTTTGAGAAATATTGGCCTGTAGATTTTATATTAGAGGCATCTGAAATGGTTAGATTATGGTTTTATATGTTGTTACTTGGTTCAATTCTAACATTAGAAGAGCATTGTTATAAAAATGTATTTATGACAGGAATGTTATATGGAGTTGATGGCGTTAAAATGTCAAAATCTTTGGGTAACATAATTTCGCCTTATGAAATTGTTGATAAATATGGCGCAGATACAATGAGAACATATTTATCATCCATATCAGCGGGTTCAAATATTAGTTTTTCGTGGAACGAAATTGAAATAAGGCATAGAAATTTAATTGTTTTATGGAATACTCACAAATTTTTGATAGAGAGTGCTTCTTTAGCTAATGTAAATCCTAAAGTATTGGGTTCTGTTGAAGAAGAAATTTATGGCGTTGAAGAAAAATATATTGTTTCTCGTACGCATAGCACATTAAAGAAAATTACATCTCATTTAGATAAATATGAGTTAGATAAAATTCCTCTTTTGATTGAAGATTTATATTTAGATTTAAGTAGAACGTATATTCAGTTAGTTAGGGACAAATTATCGGGGGATAATGAAGAGAAGAATGTTGCATTGTACTGCATATACGATGTTTTAATGAATATTGTTAAAATGTATTCCTTAGTTTGTCCATTTATATCAGAAGCAATATACCAAAATGTGAAAGAAGCGTTTGGATTAAAAGAACAATCAGTTCATTTGTTTGGGTGGCCTTCGTTTATTGATTCAAAAATAAATATAAGATTGGAAAATTCTATGAAGACTGCGGGAGAAATAATTACTTCTGCACTTTCAGCTAGAGAAAAGTGCCAAATTGGTCGAAGATGGCCAATTAAAGAATTAGTTGTAGAATCGCTAGATAAAAATATTCGAGATGAAGTAAAGAATGCTCTTGAAGTTTTAAAGCAACAGATTAATGTTAAAGATATTAAAATTGTTGAGAAATTTGATATTGTTAAAGAAGAAGTTGAAGCTGATTTTGGAAAAATAGGACCCGTTTTTGCGGACAAAACTAAATTTGTTGTAGAGATGATTAACAAGAATAAGAAAGAAGTAGAGAAATCAATATTAAAAACTGGGAAATATTCGTTTGATTTGAACGGAACAAAACATGAACTTACAAAAGATATGTTTAAGATAAGTAGGGATGTTCCAGAACCTTTTGTTGGTACTAGTTTTAGTAAAGGATTTGTTTATGTGAATAAAGAACGAAATTCTGAATTAGATTCTGAAGGTTATTCTAGAGAATTAATGAGGCATATACAAGATGCAAGAAAGAAAAATTTGTTGGAGAAAAAAGATAAAATTGAATTGTATGTTTCTGCTGATGAAAAATCTATTCATATGATACAAAAATATAGTTCTGATATTATGCAAAAAGTTGGTGCAGTGAATATAGAAATGAAAAGCAAAGAGCCATCAAAAGAGTATGAATATAGTTCTGAATTCGCTATTAAAGGAGTTGTGTTTAAGGTGTGGTTTGGGAAGGATTAAATAAATTTTTTCTATTTTCAAAATTTCTTTTCTTCCAAAAAGCAGTTTTCGATACAATCTCAAATGCATTCATAACTTTATTGAAAGAATAAGTTATATTTGCATTGGAAAAATAAGTTGAAATGAGAATTAATTTTAATGTCAATAAACACTTTCTCTATGATCTATTTTAACAATAACAATCAAATTTACACTATAATTTATTCTGTAAAGAACTCTATATTTTCCTATGCGAATTCTGAATGTTGGTTCATCATAACCAATAATTCTTTTTGCATCGTGAGGGACAGGATTATTTTTCAAATCAAATATCTTTTTCTTAATCTTTTCAAATA
>CAYJUR010000043.1:0-7791 GCA_964373405.1 uncultured Methanosarcinales archaeon
AATTGAGCAACTCCAACACCATGCTGACAAAGTAGGAATAAAAATGATAAAACACGATTATGGTTCGGATCCAGCAGCGGTTGCGTTTGATGCGATTGCTCACGCGAAGTCAAAAGGTATAGATGTTGTATTGATTGATACCGCAGGTCGTACAAATATGGATTCTAATTTGATGGAAGAGTTAAGAAAGATTATAAAAGTTGCAAAGCCTGATATGAATATATTTATTGGTGACGCAGTTACGGGTAATGATGCTGTTGAGCAGGCGCAGAAATTTAACGAGTATGTTGGTATTGATTGTATAGTATTGGCCAAAGCGGATGTTGATGAGAAAGGAGGTTGTTCTGTATCGATTTCATATGTTACTAAAAAACCAATTTTGTTTATTGGAGTTGGGCAAACATATGATGATTTAAAAGAATTTGACAGTTCTATAGTGTTAGAGAATTTAGGGTTGGCATAAGTTACGAAACAATCTTCATTCCATCTTTTTCTGGAATTATTGTTACTTCTCCATCATTTCTCAATTTATATTTCTCAACCAATTCTTTTGGAATTCTAACTCCTAAACTTAAACCCCATTTAGATAATTTGACTTGATATTTTTTCAAAGTTCTATATTTTTCTGCAACAGTATGTAATTGTTTCATATCAACAATTTCTTCATTACATTTGTCACATCTCAAATAATTATATTCTATTCCATCTGGAGTTTTTCCAGAAAGTTCTTTCATTTTTTCGCCACATTCACATTTTTTCATTTTAGTTTCCTTCTTCAATTGTTATTATTTTAATTTTGTTTACAACAATTTCTCCAACACAAATAATAGTTCTTTTGGTTCCTGTATTTATAAATTTCACGTAATTTTTCCCAAATAGTTTTACTTTTCCTTTTTTAATTACATCTTCTATTATATCTGGGTCAATACCTCTTTTCAGTGCTTGTATGAATACATGATGTTTTATCTCTATTTCATACTTACTCAAGTCCATTTTGCCTTTTTAATATCAATTAATATCAATTAATATATAAATCTTTCTACTAAATTTGATTTTTGACCGGCATAACCTTTATATACCCCCTTAGAACTTTAAAGCGTATGTCAACAAGATATTATTCAAATAGGCTAATTAATAGAAAGATTAAGAAACAGCATTGGAATAGAGCTGTTAGACCTAAAACATTTAAATCTGAAACAGCAGCTAAAATTTATGCTGAGAAAATGGGCATTAAAGATTACGTTCTAAGAAACCTTAAATTTGAAGGCAACAAAGAAAAAAAGATTAGGATTAAGATAAAGGAGTAGATGTTTTGTATTCTTTTTTTCATTCAGGTTTTTAGTAATAGTAACACTTATAAACCCAAACATTCTCATAAATTTTGGGATATAGATGGCTAAAAAAAGTTCTAACAAAGGTAAAAAAACAAAGAAATCTAATAAAAGTTCTATTAAAAAAGCGTCAAAACTATCAAAAAAAAAACCTAAAGAAATCTCTTTCGATACATATGATGTTAGAGATAATATTCAAGAAGATGTTGAAGACGAATCTGTATATACTAAAAAAGAAGACGTTTCCCACAATGACATTGATTCAGAAATTGAAGATTTAAGAAGAAGGGTCTTAGAAGAAGAAGATGATGCTAAGTATGCAGAAGACGATGAACCAAAGAAAAGAACAGAAACAAAATCCGGCTTAAGTTCAGCAATGTTCGAACTTATTCCTGGGTTGTTATTAAGTACATTAGGAATTGGTCACATGCATAATAGAAAAATCGCGAAAGGTTTTTTTATACTGATTTGTTATTGGCTTTTTGTGGTAGTTGAATTATATGTTTTATTCAACATTTTTACTGCAATTGATACTGCAGATTTGTATGCGTTAACTATTTTGTTAGTTATTGTGAATTTGTTGATAATATTTATGTCGACTCATTCGGCATATCACGAAGTTAGAAATTACAAATATCATTAAATTTATAAAGGATAGGTTACTAACTGTAATCATTACAATTAAGAGGTGGAAAGATGGCTTTGTTAACTTCAATTTTGTTGGGAGCGCTTATTGCGATTATATTTATATTATTAAATTCGTTAGTACTTTGGTTGGTGTCTGATAAGGTTCTGAAATTTGTCGTAAATGACTGGAAAACTGGTTTTAAGGTAGCAGCATTTGCAGGCATTGTTTCTTACGTTTTAGGACTTATATCTATTGCATTTTCAGGTTTAATGCTTACAATTTTTAGTGTAATTGCTTTGATCATAAATACAATTGTTTTAATATGGCTCATAAGAAAGTATTATAGAGTTGATATCAAAGAAGCCGTATTTATGTGGGCAATAGACTTTGTGGTACTTGTACTATTGGGAATTTTAGTAGCACTTTCGTTAGGATTCTTTTGGCCACAAAGTGTTTAGTGACTTTCAATAGAAAATCCTCATAGAATTTCTCTAAAATAAGATTATAATAATGCCGATTGTGAGTACAACAGCCACAATAGTTTTTATACCAAACAACTTTTTAGAATGCTTCATATAAGAATAATCATAGTCAAGCATATTTTTGCCTGCGTCAGATAATCCCATTTTTCCACCAGAGTCTGATGAAATTCCGCTTCCTAATCCAGGTCCAACTAATACCATAATATATTGATTAGTCTTAGTGTTATATAAAACCTTTGTTATTAGTTATTTATTAAAGGCGAATTGATTAGTTCTGCAAAAGGCGCTCTATGTTTGAGGCAGTTATTGATTTAATTTTCACCTTTTTCAGAAATCATTAAAGCTTTTCCAACAACTTCACCACATTATACTGCCCAATCATCAAAACAAAATTTGCCAAATGAGGTCCTCTCTCCTTAGAAATCAAAACTCTGTAGGCCCCAGAAAAGAATTCACTGGTTTCCATATGAAACTCTGCAATAATCTCTTTAAATAAGTCGTGTAATGGGGCGTAATCAGAGAATTTTGTCTCTTTCAAATTTAGAAGTACTTCTTTAAGAGCTTTTTTTTGTTTGTCCGACAAGACTATGTTTGAAGGTATTTCTGTATTCAACTTAAAGACGTATTGGTCGGGAGCGTATTTAGAAATCCAATTTTTGGCGAACTCAATTCTATCAATAACGTATTTTATGTCGTCTTTATTTGCGTCTTTGGGAATCAAATTTTCATTTTTAAAATAATCGATACAGTCTTCTATATTTCCTAATATTTGAATCATATTTGAACATTGCGTGAATGGAATTTGTATGGGTATTTTTTTTCTGATTGGTCCAACGTGTGAAAGTTCATAAATTCTTTTTTGTTGGAGTTTTTCCTTGTCTGAAATTGGCGATTTTTCAGTACTTTCTTCTGTGTTAAAATATATTCTTTCTGTCTTATCATATCTATCATATAATAAAATTATGTCATTTGTTTGATACGGATCGAAATCAATAACTGTTCCAGGCCTAGTTCTTACTAATAAATATCTTAAAATCTGTGCTGGTGCGAAATTTGTGGATTCTGCAAATCCAATTCCTTTTCCCTTAGAAGTGCTCATTTTTGCGCCACCTATTGTAAAAAATTCATAAAAAAATCCATTTTCTTCTCTTGTAGAGGGATAAGGTGGAGGATAATCAAAAATTTTGTCCGATATAATTCTTGCAGTTGTTCTCGAACCGCCTTCAGTGAAATGATCTTTGCCTGCCGTTTCTACGATAACCCCTTTAGCAGGCCATTTAGCAGCCCATTCAACTTTCCAAGGAAATTTACCTCCTCCGTCATAAGGAGATCTTTCACCTTTGTAACCACAGCCTTTGGTGTAATCTACAATATCATCTGTACATTCATATTCAACTACTTCGTTTTTTGAATCCCATTTTGTTACTTTTGTTGTTGCAATTTTTCCACATTTTTCACATAATGGATTCCAAGGAATTTTATTTGCACCTACAGCTTCATCACTATAAAGATCTTCATAAATTTTCTTAATTTTATCAGCATTATCTAATACAATTTTAATTTGTTTATTGAAAACTCCTCTAATATAATCATCACCCGTACTAGCAAGTTCACATTCGATTCCAAATTCTTTAAATTTGTTTGTTGACTCAGTAAAAAAATAATCTCCAAAACTTTTGTATCCCTTTATTGGTGAAGGAATATTTCTGAAAGGCATTCCTAGATATTTGTCCCACTCATTTGAAAGATCTTTATTAGGTTTATCATAGGGATCAAAGTCATCAGATGATAAAACAAATTTAGCTTTGAGTCCAATATTTCTTAAGGCTTTTGCTAATACATCGTGAATAATCCAACCTCTACCAGAACCAATATGAATATGTCCTGATGGCGTTTTTTCATCATATACAAAATATCCATTTTTTTTAACTAAATCTTTCAGAAACTTGTTATTTTCAACTTTTTCTTTAATCTCTAAAGCCATTTGATCAGCCCAGTGGAGAGGATGATCTTCTATTACATTTGATTCTTTATTTTGATTAGAAGTATTTTGTTTTTTTTTATCTTGAGGATTAGTATTGTTCATAGGCTATGAAATTATGCGATAGTTTTTAAAGTTTGTTTAAAATATGGTTTTTATGATTAAAAAAAGGTCAAAAAAAGACACATATTACAATAGTATCTCAAATTCATACAACGAATTATATGGAGAAGAACAGAAAAAAAAGATGCAAATTATTCTTAAATATTTGCCTAAAAAACCTAAACAAAAATCGATTTTGGATGTTGGGTGTGGTTCAGGTTTAAGCACTCCCAAAAATCAAATAGGAATAGATCCTTCAGAAGAATTAATTAAACTTCATAAAGGATATAATAAAATTAAAAAAAAGAGTCATGCATTTGTGGGAAATGCAGAAGATTTGCCTTTCAAAAATGAACAATTTGAGTATGTTATATCTGTAACAGCATTACATCATTGTAATATTAAGAAAGCTTTAAACGAAATTAAAAGAGTTGTGAAGTCGTCTGAAAAAAAAGAGACAAATAAAAAAGTCAACAAAATCATGCCAAATATTGTTCTATCAATTTTAAAGGAAGCAAAAAATTTCGAACAAATAGGCAAAGAAATCAACAAAGTATTCAAAGTTAACGAAAAAATTGATGAAGGTAAAGATGTGGTGTTTGTTTTACATGATTAAAATTACCTTCTAATCATTTGAAAACGTTCCAAGTATTCAATTTTCCTTTCTAAATCCTTAACTCTTAGCTGTAAATCCCTTTGATTTGTGTCTAGAAACATAATCCATTCGCCTATATTTTCTTTTAAGGACAAAATATCCATTTTTATGGTTCTAAATGCGTTTTTGACCTTAGTTTTAAAATTTGCGCCTAACATGTTAAGTATTTCCTCCATATGTAACTGCCAGATTTCTTTCATCACTATTAAGTGAGATAAGTTGTATTTAAAGATTTAGGTTTTATATTTTACTATTATAAAGTGGGTTTGTTTTCTATATGGTAATTAATAGATTAAAAGATTTAGTTTTTGATTGATAGTTTTATTGGCTGTTAAATTTAATTATGATTAAATCTTTAATTGTTGCTTAAAAGTATTAGTTAATATGTTAGTTAAATGTTTTAAGCAAAAATCAAAACTAATACAAACAAATTTTTAAATTAGAATAAACCTAACTTTATCCAACATAACTCAATTTGTTTCTTTCAGAATGTTCCTGTGCTTCTTTTGTTTTAGACAAAATGCTTCTAATTTTGTCTTCAAATTCTTCTGCACTTTTTAATAAAGGTCGTGTATCTAATCTTAATCCCAAATATTTGCTTAATGCATCAACAATTTGTGCTGCCGCCTTAGAATCTGGCAATTTTGAGTGTGTTTCAGCAAAAATGCATGTTACTGGAAGCTTTGAATTCAATATTAAAGCTCCTGTTAAACCTACAACTATACCTTCTTTAAGCTCTTCTAATCCGATTCTTTCTAATTTTCGTGCTGCTTCCTTGTCATTTGCATAGAAAAATCCATTTGATAGTCCAGGAGGCATATTTGGTGGTGTTCCTACGGATTCTAATGAAATTATCTCTCTAGCACTCATTTTTTTGGCATAATTCGTTAATAACTCAGCTATATCCCACTCAGACCCAGGCACGCCCGAAATAACGTGTAAAATCAATATATTCTCCTTTTCAGCATAAAAAAACCCCATTGGTTTGACTACAGTTCCAGCGTGAATAGCTGCAATTGGAGGTATTTCGTGGCCTTTTATAGTTCCTACAGGCTTTGCTTTAAGATGTTCAACAAGAAATTCTGTAGCAATAGTTCCTACAAGACCCATTCCAGGAAAACCTTGTACGATTCTACAATTCTTTTTAATTTTTCCGTCCAGAACAATATTCATCTTTCCTCGTTTTTTTGTAGCTATTCTATGTTTATAAGTTTATCGATTCTCTGCAAAGAAGGGAATTTGCTTAAGAAAATTCAAAATTAGCTTCAGTTCTATCTCCATTCTCCGATGCGATTTTAGAAGCATTCATAACTATATTTGAACTGAAAGTTGTTTTTCGGATTTTTGGAGTAAGTTATGTAGAAAGCGTGTTTCGAACATTCAAATTCTATTCGAACATATTTATATACAACATACTTATTCACTTAATTGAGATGGAAGAATTTTATGAGCTTACGATTGATTTGCATTATTCTGATAGAGATTTAAACCAAAAATGGTCGGATTCTGTTTTAGAACATATTTGTGAAGGTTCTTTAGTATCAGTTGAACTTGAAGATTCAAAATCTATAGATATGTGTATGGCGAAAAGTGAATTTGGCATTTGTGCTACAAAGAATTCTCCAACTTTGAAAATTTATGTTTGTGCTGACGAAGACAAGCTGAGAGAAATTAGAGCAAATGTTGCTTTAGAAATTCAAAAGGCTGCAAATAGAACAAATATTCCTTATGAGCATGTGTCTGATTTGCAACAGTATATTCATTTTTCAAAAAAACAGTTAGAAACTGATGATCCTTTGATTGGTGGTTTGTGGAAAATTGACAACGAAAGGAAAAAAGTAGGAAAATAATAAAATTTTATGTCTAAAAAATCAGCAAAAGTCGATATTTTGATGATTTAAGCCTTAATTCTTCAATATTTTGTGATTTTTATGTTATTTATGCCTTTTTTATTGGATTGGACCACTCCATTTTTGTGGGGAAATTTGAGGATTTTTGAGAAAATGAGGAATTTAAAGGGAAGTTACAAAAAAATAAGAAAATCTAAATAACTCCAGTAACACATTTATTTTTTACATCAATGTTAATTATTTTATTACAATAATTTTCGTTATTACTTGTTGTTGAATTGGTTGTTTCGTATTGAACTCCCAAATAGCAATAATCTTTTTGAATGTCATTAAGATTTTCGCATGTTTGAGGGTTACCGTGTCTATGACCTATGATATAATAACACCAATTTTTAGCGCCATTATTAACGCTAACTTTATCGCACATTTCAAACTCTGTAAAACATGAATCCCTTACACCTATATTAATTATATCTTCTCTAATATTTTCGCAATTTTTTGCGTTTTTGGTATTGAAGCTTACATAAGAAAAGCAAACATCTCTCAATCCAGTATCGTAGTAGTATGGGGGTGCTACATATTTACAGTCTTCAGATATTTTAGAGCAAACTATGGGATCAATATTTTTATAAACAAATCCGCTATCGGGGCATGTTTGTTCATGACTTTTGACAGGTATTTGAACGCAGCCAGAAACTAGCACTAAACATACTAGTAAAAATGTTAATAATTTTAATGCCATTATTAGATAGAACTCTCCTT
>CAYJUR010000044.1:0-7777 GCA_964373405.1 uncultured Methanosarcinales archaeon
GTTGCAAAATATTGAGTAATGTTTTGGGTAGACACAGTGGAAAAAGAAAATAAATTCAGGATATTAGAGAATCAAAATTGCAAGAATATGAAGCGCAAAAAAAGTCTGAACTAAAAGTAAAGCAAGGAAAATGGAAGTTAACAACAAAAGAAAAGAAAAAATTTATCCGAGAATTAGGTCTTTTTCCAAGAACTGAAGTAGGTTTTACGATTGCTTGGAATGATCCCCTAGGAAGAACTCATTATTTGAGAGGTTCTATAGATAGAGTGGACCTATTTAATGGAGGGTATGTTATTTCTGATTATAAATCCGATGGAAGTGTGAGAAACCAGCAAACAGATATTTCTATGGCATCCAAACCACATCAATTTACAATTTATAATATTGCGGCTGAACAACTTTTTGGTAATAAACCAAAAGCAACTTTTCTATATCATCTCAGAACAAATACAGTACATCCAATTGTTATTGATGATTCTCATATAGTTACTTTAGCAGAAGACTTAAAAGAAGCAGAAGAAACTATCCAAAGTGGAAAATTTGAAAGAAATATAGGTTATCATTGCAAGAGCTGTGATTTTCATAATGTATGTTTGGCATCCAGTGGTTTAGCATCTCCCGAAAGAACAAAAGAACAAATAGATAAGGATATTGAAGAGTATTGGTCAGAAGTTGAAATTTCAAATGAAGGAGATGAATAGTTGATTGAGGATTATTTTGTTTCTTGATATTTTTGCATTTTTTTTGCCAAATTTTCAGCATGAGATCTTTCGTCTTCAGAAACTATGTCAATCTCATCAATTTTATCTTCTGTTACTATTATCATTGAATAAGTTTCTCCAGTATACATATCGTTTGGGGCTTTTTTCTTCATAGCAATATCTACTAAAAACATTGCTTCTTGAATTGATATTTCTTCTGGATCAATTGGTCGTCCGTTAAATTCAATTTTTTGAAAATCACTTTCAAAAAAAGATGTTACAAAACTAGCTCCAGTTCCACCACATAAAAATTCTAATCCATCTTCTCTTGATTGCACAGGAATTAATTTTCCAAAACAATCAACTTCATATAACTCTACTTTATGTTTTTCTTTTAAAGAAACATTTGTGGCAAGCAAAAATTCATTACTTCCGTCAACATCTTCAGATCTAGAGTAAGCATTTAATAGGATTACTTCAAAGAATAGTTTTCTTTTAAGTGCAATTTCAACTGGATGAATGATTGGATCTGATAATGCACTCATAAAATCAAACGCCTCTCGTTCGAAATCTGTTGTCGGAGTATATTCTTTCAATGTATATAGGCCAAATAATTTCTCAAGATCTCCTACATTTTCTAATTTTTCTAGTCTTGTTTCTCTTATTTCTCTAGCTCGACTTCTCACTTTATCTTGGATTATTCTTCTAGGATCTAAAGGATAAAATGTAGGAAGTGTTTTTCCTTCATTTAATGATTTCATAAAACTGAAAAGTGTATATCTTGCATTTTCTTCTGAAAGAAGCTTATAAAAACTATCTATTTTTGGATCAATAGCTCCCATGTATGCCATTGCCCAGTTTTTCCCTTTGTGAATTTTTTCTTTTACTCCTTTCAAAGAATACTGACTTTCTCCATCTGGAATACTTTCTTGTCTATCTGCAACAAGTACAACGGCATCAGGTCCAGAATTTGTTTTTATTCCAAGAATTGTTGTCATTTTTACAAAAGAATTTTATGATTATATAAATATTGTGAACCGCGTTCTTAATCCAACTCCTTACTCACATAAATACCATCATCAACATAGCCTAACTTTCTGTAGTATTCTTTAACTCCAACTCCAGAAATAACCAATATCTTTTTAGCGTGAATTTCTTCTTTTGCAATCCTTTCAGCTTCTTCTAATAATCGCTTACCCCATCCTCTATGTTGAGAGCTTTCTTCTTTTGTAACTAGATTTTCTTTTCCTATTGCTACAGAAGTTCCATAAACATGCAACTCACGAATACCAACCGAGCTAGGAGTAATTTCTGGTCTAAACGGTTTATACGGAACACGTAAACGACAAAAACCAATCAACGTATCATTTTTCATATCATCTGCAGAAATAAAATATTCTGTACCTCCAGAACTTTTATATTTCATAACGTTAATTTTTACAGAAGTATAATCTAATTTACGTGCGGTATTTCCAGCTTTAGGTTCTCTACATCTTATACATCTACAAACAATTTTTTTCTTTAACAAAAATTCGTCAACATCCTGTCTTAAATTAGTTTTCTTCACACCAGCATCAACTTGAAATGAAGGAATATCTCTTTGAACTCTCATAATTCTGCAATAAGGTTGAACATATTGTTTAACTTCTGCAATAATTTCTGCAGCTTCTTGTGCTTCTATTGGCTTAAATTTGCCAGACTTCCAATCATCCCATAATTTTGTCCCAGGAAAAACCATGCAAGGATAAATTTTTAATGCGTCAGGCATCCATTCTTCATCTCTAAATAATCTTTTGAAATTTTCTATTTCCATGTCCCTCGTTTGTCCGGGCAAACCAGGCATCATATGAAAGCCAACTTTCAAAAATGAGTCTTTCATTAATTGTATTGCTTTTAATGTATCTTCATGTGTGTGTCCTCTATTTAATTTGTCTAAAACTTCTGGATATGTTGTTTGAACTCCTAATTCAATACGAGTACATCCATAATTCAGAGCATCATTAATATGTTCTTCGAAACAAATGTCTGATTTTGTTTCAATGCACTGTGCTACACATTTGATTTTTGCTTTCTCATTCAATTTCTTTTCTTCATCAAGATTAACTTCTTTCTTTTTTCCAACAAAAATATATGATGTTTCATTTACATTTTCTTTACCAACAATTCTATCTTTCATATTGAATATTTTGTCCTGCAATTCTTTTCTTCTTTCAACATTATGTATATCTCCAGGCAGCATAAAAAATTTCTTAAACAATTCTATATCAATATTTCCATTTTCATCATAAAATAATTTTCCAAAATCGTTCATGGCTTTGTATGAATATTTAATATATCTATCTCTATAAACTTCTGGAAAGCTCAAAAATGTTCCTCCCATAATAATTTGTTCAACTTTTTCAGGAATATGCTGCATAACAACGTATTGCTCTAATCTATTCATAACAATTAAATAAGGATCATATCTGTTTCTAATTGCTCTCATAGTGCTTGGTTCTTTTCCAGTATAAGATTGAGGAACAGTACCGAATGCTGAATTCGGACCTCCTGGGCAATATGTGCAAGTTCCATGTGGGCAAGCGAAAGGTGCAGTCATTGTAGCAATTACTGCAACCCCGGAACCAGTTCTCATAGGTTTTGTTTTTAATTTTAAACCAGGAATTTGAAGACCTACTTCTATGTCAGTCGGAGCTTTCTTTACTCCGTGCTTTTTTGCCATTCGATTTTTGATATTGACTAAATCTTCTTTTTTTACTTCTTTATCAAGAAGAATTTCTTTCAATTCGTCATACATTGTTTGTTCGGACATAAATGAGATTTAGAAAGGGTGGTTTTTAAAGGTTGCTTCGAATTTAGTGATGTGTTGAATAAAAAAGGAAATGTGTTTCGAAATCCGATTTCATTTCTAACTTACTTCTTTCAAGGCTCAGCCAAGATTAACTTATAACTTAGTTATGAAAGAAAGTAATATTTGCGTCTTGAAATGAAATTATGGCAGAAATGGAATTTTTATCCTTTGTCTAATCTCCTAACTCCTAAATTTACTTAAATTAGTTTCATCACATTTAAATATCTTAACATTATCCTATTTAACATGTCCAAAAAAGAAGTAATAGATGAAATCCACAAATTGAGAGCGGAAAATTCTAAACTAAAAGCTAATAATATAGAACTAATGAAAATAATGCACGACTTAAATAAGGATGTAAACACATTATTAGATTTTGCTGAAGCTATTAATTCCCAGTTAGATTACCACAAAATTATAGAAATTGCGAAATTAATACTTCAGGACGCATATTCTCATAAAATTCTGATTTTTGTTGACGAACAAATATCGGATGGATGGATAGATTTCCAAGATATAGGAGAAATTGATTATATAAAGAAATTGATGTATTCAGGCGAAGTTATATTTGTGGAAAAAACATTAGAACCTAACTTTTTGCTTGGCGAACATAGGATAAATCTTAAAGATGGTCTTAATAACGGAATACAGACGATATATTTTAATCAATTAAGAGATGATTTGTCCAAAATCTTAGACACGGATGACAAAGAAATTCTATCAAGGCATTTGCATGCAATACTTGAACAAGTCAAAAATAAATTTCAAAGAGTAAATTTCAAAGATAGTTTGTATCTTGATATTTATGCTTCTCTTAAATCAAACCAAGAACTATTCAACTTTTTTAAGAGTTCCTCAGATAAGATAAAACAAGACATAAATGACAAAATGATTTATTTTTATAAAAACAATATTATGAGTTTGGTCTCCATCCCTTTAAGGAGTAATGATATGACTGTCGGATATATACAAATATCTGTACCCTTTGAAAGGCACCCTATAATTAAAGAGCAAATTCAATTTCTAAAGGCATTTGCTAACTTGATTGTTGTAGCTCTTGTTAAAGCGAAGCAATATAGAAAAGATATTTATTATGACCAGAGAACAGGATTGCCTAATAAAATTTTGTTGTTCAAACATTTGGATAACTATTTGAAGCAAGGCAGAAAATTCAGTGTTTTGTTCACAGACCTTGACTATTTTAAGAACTATGTAGATATTTTTGGTCACGAAATGGCACAAAAGGTAGTTGATGATTTTGGATTGTTGATGCGTTCACAACTTCCAGAAAATTGTTTAGTTTCGAATTACGCTGGAGACGAATATATGGTTTTAATTCCAGATAAAATTAAAGAAGAAGCATATGAAGATGCTGAGACAATAAGAAAAAATACAGAAAATTTTATGTTTGAGGGTGAAGATGAAAACATTTCAAAAAAAGTGCATGTTAGTATAGGTATATCCGATTCTAATGATGTTGATCAGAATGTTGATTTAGTGAAACAAAAATTGAATTTGATTAAAAAAGCGGATGATGCGATGTTTTATGCAAAATCAGATGGTAGAAACAAAGTATGTTTATGGACTCAGGAAATCCCTGTTAAAAGATTAGTTGGTGGAGAGAGAGGATAGACATTGTTATAGTTTCAAAATTTCTTCAGAATCTATAACTTCAATCTCATCATCTTTAATTCCTTTTTTTGCAAATTAAAACTCTATTTAGTTCTCAACTTCCTTTTTCGATGCGATATTAAATCCATTCCAACATCCATTATCTAAAAAATAAGTTATGTTACAAAAACTTTTTTAGTTTTTGGTTACAAAGACTTTATGTCTTTGGTTACAATGACTAAGTCATTGGAACTCCCAAAAATCCAAAGATTTTTGTGAGAACTTCCAATAAGCTATGCTTGTTGTAAGTTTGCATCTTGAAAGTAAGTTAGTTAGAAAGTGAATTTGAATTTAGATTGTCAAGTTTTGTTTATCTTTTCTATTTTTTCATTATTGGAGGGTGCCAGATTGTTAAATTGTCATTAAAAAGCCCTAATGGAACTAATCCTGTTTCGTAAAATTTTAACAATGCATCAAAGTTTTGGATTACTTTTTGATCCACGTCCTTCATTAGCAAAACTTTGATTCCCTCAATTAATTTTTGTTTAATAATTTTTTTAATAATTATATTTTCCAATGCAGAAGTTATGAATCTTGTTCTGTTACAAACATCGTAATCAGCAGTGAGTGCGCTTCTTGACTCTCTTGTAATATCTTCTGGATTTAAATTCTCCGATCTAAATGCAATATCTCTAAACAAATATTTATCAATATCAGAAAATGCCCAGCTATCAAATCCATACCAAAGACCATCTACTATTTCTGTTTCAAGAGTGATAGTCATTTTACTAGTATTTGTTTTACGATTGTCTACTAAATGTGGAGGAACAACAACTCCTTTCCTCAGATTATAATACATATCAAGGGTATTTTTTTGTAATTCTTCATCAGCCAACCCGTGTTCACCACGTTTACTAACATTATCAACGGCAGAAATTATTCCATCCCTAACAACTATTTTTCCGTTCAAACCCAATCCATCCATAATTAAATCAATTCCCTGAATTTTTTTAATATCGTGGTAATCAATACTCGGTCTCATAAAAGAAATATTCATTATTCTGTGTATATATTCTTTAAATTGTGGTGGAAATTCTTCAAATAATTTGAAAAGAAATGTTTTTCTTTGTTCATCACTTAAATTTCTTAATTGATTAAGTGATATTCTTGATTCATACCACTGATCATACCCAAACATAGGATGCATAACAGAAACGCGCAACTCAGTGGCAATAGACTTTTTCCTCGCTTCAAGCATATCCATATAATCCATAAAAAGACAAAATAATATGGAACTATATAAAGGTTTTTTACATTAATGCTAACCGTTATTTTGCACAGCCTTCCATACTTCTCTTAAAACAAATATTGAACTACTAACCAACAAAACAATACTCCATTCATATATCCCTAAGGGAACTACACCAAAAAAAGTATTCAAAGGACTATATAGTATCAAACTTTGTAATGCAACTGAAACTATTATTGCTCCCCACAAATATTTGTTTCTAAAAACTCCAACTTTAAACAAACTTTTGTCGACTGATCGACAATTAAGTGCTTGAAATAATTGAAACAATACAATCGTTGTAAATGCCATTGTTTGTGCTAAAACTAAATTATTAGTAGGATCAAAGCTCTCAAATACTACTAATGTTCCAATAGTCATAATAATTGCTGTAAATAGCATTCTAATAAGTTCTGATTTGGAAACAATTTTATCATTAACTTTTCTAGGCTTTCGTGTCATTATTCCTGGTTCTTTAGCATCTAAACCTAGAGCCAAAGCAGGCAAACCATCCGTCAATAAATTCATCCATAAAATCATTATTGCAACTAATGGCAATTCAGTTCCTATCAACATCGCAATAAAAATAACCATTACTTCTCCTAAATTACAGGACAATAAATACTCAACAAACTTTTGTATATTGTCATAAATAGTTCTTCCTTCTTCAACAGCATCAACAATTGAAGAAAAATTATCATCAACAAGAATTATATTGCTTGCTTCCTTTGCAACATCAGTTCCAGATATTCCCATAGCAACACCTATATCTGCTTTCTTCAACGCAGGCGCATCATTTACTCCATCTCCAGTCATTGCAACAATATGTCCGTGATGTTTTAGTGCATCAATTATCTTTGATTTATGTTCTGGATTGACTCTAGCAAAAATTCCAATATTCTCAATTATTTTTTTCAGACAATCTTCACTCATTTTTTCTAAATCTTCGCCAGTCAAAGTTTCTCCTCTAATTCCAATTTCTTTCGCAATGGCTTGTGCAGTTATTTTATGATCTCCAGTTATCATAATAACTTTAATTCCAGCAGAAATACATTTTTTGATACTTTCCTTGACACTTTCTCTTGGGGGATCTATCATTGCTTGAAGTCCTACAAAAATCAAATTTTCCTCATCTTTTTTGTCAAACTCTTTGTATGCAAAACCTAAAACACGCAATGCATCTGATGCAAATTTTTCATTTACTGCAATTATTTTTGATCTATCTTGTGAAGTTATATTTCTTATTTTTTTGTTTTCCAGAATTTTGGTACATTTTTTAATTAAATGATCTGGTGCACCCTTTGTTAAAACAAATTTCATGTCATCTTG
>CAYJUR010000045.1:0-7766 GCA_964373405.1 uncultured Methanosarcinales archaeon
GTAGGCTCAAAGTTTATACTTACTACTGGAAGTCAGCAGAACACGACCAAGAAATCTACAAAGTGAGGACAAATTATATAGAATTTCTAACTTACAAATTCAAAGATGCTCCTCACTTCTGTAATGGTGTTCTGCAACACAGAAATAAAGAAGTAAAAGTGTATGACACTTCTAAAGAGAAGTTGGTAACAAGATTTACTCCAGTAACCTTGCGTAAATCTAACCCATACACTAAAAAAGAAAACTTTGAGCTAGACTATAACTTTTTTAGCGAAAAAGCAAGAAAAAATGCTTCAAGAATCATAGAGATGGATTCTTGAGGTTTTCTTTTTCTTTATTTTCTAATTTCAACATTTTTTCCATTTCTTGATATGCTCTTGTTGTATTCTTATTAAAAAAAACTTGGAAAGTTGGATAAATTTGAATTGCTTCGGGATTTACAAATCCTCCATATTTACGAGAGCCAATACAAGAAATAAATATTTTTTCAAATTTAGTATTAAAATTATGATTTTCTATTTGTTCAGTAAGTTCTTTAGATAATTTCTCAAAATCACATTCAAAATTGTTTGAGTGATTAACTTTGTCATGCAAGAGAAGATATGTTATCTTTGTGCAATATTTATTAAGTTTTTTTCGTTTAATTGCTTCAATTATTGCATTATAATACGAATTCTTCAATAATTCATAATTTGTATAAATCCCGCATCTTTGTTGACAAATATTAGAATATTTCTCGAGCTTAATTTCTACGCCTTTTACGATTATTTTACTTGGAAAATCATCTTTCAGATTTATTTCATTAAGCATTTCCATTGTTTCTTTTTTAAATCTCTCTTGTTCTACTTTATGTATTGGCATTTCATTCCCACTGAAATCTATTTTGAATTCAGAATTTAATTCTTTTAGCTTTTCATTAAAATATTTGTGTATCTTATTTATGGCCTTCTCACGTTGTAAACTGTCATCATCTAAAAAATCAGTTACTTCAATACCTATTTCTTGATTATTAACTAAGAATATTCCGTCAGGTTCTGCCGGAGGTATGCCTTCTCGCAAAGAATTTATTATATCCAAATCATTAGGATAAATTGTACTAAGTAAATTTTCAATTAGTAGTTTTTCTTCTATCTCAAATTTGTTATTCCTGCTCATTTTCCGTTCACACAAAATTATTTACATTTTTCATTAAATGCAAACCTTTTCATCAAACCTTTCTTAATTTTATGGTCTATTTCTTCTGTGTCTTTTTCGGTGAATTGACTTTTTTCTACTAATTTGTCAATCTGTTTTAGTTTCATAGTCTGCTGAGCCCTTTTGGATTAAGGAGAGCTCATAAATATAAACCTTGTGAGATGAATGAAACCACTTGATAGTGACAAATAAGAGAAACCTTTTTAAATAACCTCCTTTTTTATATGTAAAAACACTGAAATAACATGTGTTTAATCTGGAGATTACATATGAGCGAATATACCTTAACCAAACAAATAAGTAAACAAGGAGAGCAAAGTGTTATTATAATACCTTCATTTCTAAAGGATAAACTAAGACCAAAGACGGTTGTAGAAATAAAGATAAAAATTCTTAGTGAGGATAAAAATGGCAGTCAATGAAACTCTGGCAAAATTAGATAGTGGAAAATATATTAATAATCGAGAAATTGTTTTAGGCGGAATACCATTTACTGCAAGAGAAGTTTTAATTAAAGCACCTCTTATGTCTGGAATTAACGCATACTTAGTAGGTGGTACAGGAGAAGGTAAGACAGAACTTGCTAATGATCTTATGAGTTTTTTTGGTTCACATGGATGTTACACTATGGGTAGACCAGATTTTGAACCTGCCGAACTTATGAGACACGTAAGATTAGACCGATTAAAAGACGCAAAAACTGATAAAGAATTAGTCGAACTTACAGAAAATGTTGATAAAGCATTATTTTATGTTGATGAATTGAATAGATGCCCTCCAATAGTGCAAAACTATTTTTTTGATTTCTTTGACGGAAAATTAGTACATCAAGGTAAAATTAGAAATCTTGGTAAAGATGGATATACTTTAGGTTTTGCTACTGGTAATTTAGGTAACGGAGAATATGTTGGAGTTGCTGATTCTGACAGAGCATTATTGGATAGAATGCATATGATAGTTAAATTAGATCATCCAGATTTTGCTACTACTGAAATGGATGATTTAGATATTTTTTCAAGTAAAAAGAATCCTAGGGCAAGTTTGCCTGAAGGAGATGGAATTTATAATGAAATTTTAGCGATGCATAGAGATTTTCGAGAAAGCGAAGTTCCTCTGATTTTACCAGTACTTGGAGTTTATTTAACAAAAGGTTTAGATTATGTTGAAGGTACTCCGACCCATAGTAAAAGGGCTCTTGGACCAAGATGGTATTCAGCAGAAGGTGTTAGAAGAGATACTGATGAAAGTAAAATTCATCCTTTATCAAAGAGAGCAATATTTGGAGCAATTAGTTTATCAAGTGCTCTCGAAAGAATTGCAAAAGAAAAAGGTATTGAAGATACAAAGATTGACAGGGTTGACTTATTCCTTGATTGTTTGAGATTAACCGTTCCTTATTCAGGAGTTATAGTTCCATCATTTATTGATATTGAACATGGTGGAGATGTATATACTGCGTTTGATTCCTTGCTTGGACAAAGTTCAATAATTAGAGGAGAAATTACAGGAAGAAAAGAAGATTTAGAAGAAGCTTGTGCATACGCTGAAGCTGGAGATAAGAATGATGGGCTCTTAAGTAGAATTTCCGCTGGTGAAGATAGATGGACATCTGTAAAAAATGCAATTTCAATGTATGCAGATCGTAGAGAACAAAACCCCTCAGAAAAAGGAATTAAGATTAAAGGTATTTTAGCAGAGGCAACGAAATGAGTTCAGAGCTTTCGGCATATGATAGAAGAGTTGTTGATAGAATTCTCGCTAAACGTAGTAATCCTAGACCACAACCTCCAGAACCCCCACTTCATCCAAGAGGTAATGGTCAACAAATTGATATAGAAAGAATTGTGAGTGAAGGAAGTGTTGATGGAAATACTTTTTACGATGCTACTAAAGATTCTACTGGAAAATATATTGGTCTTCCAATAGCGTTAGAACAAGCATTAGCACACGCAGGAGTTGATGGTATTGTTGCGACTATGCCAGAATTTATTTCTGCAAAAGTTTTAGCACCAAAAACACATAATTTTTGGAAGCAATGGTATTCAGTTCACACAGAAGAAAATATTGGAATAGACAGAAATGGAAAACATTACGATAGAAATACTCCAGTTTATGTTTTAGTTAATGGTGGTGGAATATTGACGCCTGAGAGAATAAAGCAAGCATATACACAACCACAAGGATTAATTGACCATAGTGCAAAATATACTGATCCAGAATTTGATCAATTATTGGAAGGAAAACTTCCAGACGGAAGTTCAATACCATTATTCAAATTTGAAGATATTAAAAGTGGAATGACAAATCGACCACATAGATTTGGAATTGTTGTACCTTACGCTAATGTTCAAGGAACTAAATCAGATTATCAAAATAAAGCTGAATTTTTAGCAAATCCTTTAGCAATTGCAAGAGGAGCTGGTGATATTGAAACATTAGAAAAATATTTTGATCTTGCTAAAGTTACATCTACTGCTGGAAAAGTTGGAAATTGGCATCCTTTTTTAGGAAGAGAAGCAACAGTGCCTCAGGGCCGGTTGCTCTTCGTTTATATTGATCATAGCGGGCTGAGTGGCTATTATTTAGTCAACGATGGTCGTTTCGTCGCAGTAGCGCCGGAGGCGCAGGGCGCACGAAAATGAGGGTACTAAAATGAGTTCAGAACTTTCAGCATATGATAAAAGAATAGTAGAACGAATTCTTGCTAAACGTAGTGCTCCACAGCCACCTGAAGCTCTACCACCAAACCCATTAATAGAAGATGATGATTCTAATTTTACAATTGATGATTTAATTAAGTCAGGACGGCATTTTTATAGTGCTGAACAAAACGCAGGCCAATTTATCGGTGTAGCAGTTTCTTTAAAGGAAGCGTTAGCCCATGCTAAAGATGGGGGATTAGTTGCTTCAATGCCATATTTAGTTGCGGGAATGGCTAAAGCAGAACAAAATAATTATCTTTGGAAAAATTGGTCTACTTGTTTAAGCGAAGAAGACGTTGGAATTTCTAAAAAATTAATTAAAGGAATTGTCAAACCTAATAAACCAGTTCTTGCTGTTGTACATGGTGGCGGAGTTCTTAGAACATACGATAGAATAATGAAAGCCTATACAGACGTATTAACTCCACAAAACGCCGCAAAATTTTCTCCTGAAGAATTTGCTAATGTTTTGGAAGGAAAATTTGATGTTGATATTCCAGTTTATACTGTCGAAGAAATTAAAAGTGGAATTGAAAATCCATTTGGAAGATATGTTGTGTTAGTTGATTTTAAAAAAGCTAAGGCAACAAAATCTGGATATCATTCTAAATCAGAATTTATGGGTAATGAATTAGTTATTGCAAGAGCAGGAACTTTAGATCATTTAGAAAATTATTTTGAAAAAGCAAAAGGCGGTACTGGTTCTGGCGATGCAGAAAACAAAGTTGGGAGTTGGCACAGATTTGGAGAAATAACTCCAACAGTGCCTCAGGGCCGGTTGCTCTTCGTTGATGATTATCGTAACGGGCTGGGTGGCTACGTTAATTTAGACGACAGTGGTCGTTTCGTCGCAGTAGGCGCCGGAGGCGCAGGGCGCACGAAAATGAGGGTACTAAAATGAGTTCAGAACTTTCAGCATATGATAAAAGAATAGTAGAACGAATTCTTGCTAAACGTAGTGCTCCACAGCCACCTGAAGCTCTACCACCAAACCCATTAATAGAAGATGATGATTCTAATTTTACAATTGATGATTTAATTAAGTCAGGACGGCATTTTTATAGTGCTGAACAAAACGCAGGCCAATTTATCGGTGTAGCAGTTTCTTTAAAGGAAGCGTTAGCCCATGCTAAAGATGGGGGATTAGTTGCTTCAATGCCATATTTAGTTGCGGGAATGGCTAAAGCAGAACAAAATAATTATCTTTGGAAAAATTGGTCTACTTGTTTAAGCGAAGAAGACGTTGGAATTTCTAAAAAATTAATTAAAGGAATTGTCAAACCTAATAAACCAGTTCTTGCTGTTGTACATGGTGGCGGAGTTCTTAGAACATACGATAGAATAATGAAAGCCTATACAGACGTATTAACTCCACAAAACGCCGCAAAATTTTCTCCTGAAGAATTTGCTAATGTTTTGGAAGGAAAATTTGATGTTGATATTCCAGTTTATACTGTCGAAGAAATTAAAAGTGGAATTGAAAATCCATTTGGAAGATATGTTGTGTTAGTTGATTTTAAAAAAGCTAAGGCAACAAAATCTGGATATCATTCTAAATCAGAATTTATGGGTAATGAATTAGTTATTGCAAGAGCAGGAACTTTAGATCATTTAGAAAATTATTTTGAAAAAGCAAAAGGCGGTACTGGTTCTGGCGATGCAGAAAACAAAGTTGGGAGTTGGCACAGATTTGGAGAAATAACTCCAACAGTGCCTCAGGGCCGGTTGCTCTTCGTTGATAATAATCGTAACGGGCTGATTGGCTACAGTAGTTTAGACGGCAGTGGTCGTTTCGTCGCAGTAGGCGCCGGAGGCGCTGGCGCGCGGAAATAGAGGAGACAATGAATTTAGTAAAACTTAGAGAAAATCTCGGAAAAAGAAAAAATCAGATTGGTTTAGTTGGCACTCGATTAAACATTTCTCAAGTTGAAGGTAATACTATGTCTGCTCACATTACTACTGATTGGAAAACTATAGATATGAAATTTGGCAGAGATTTAAACTTAGTTCCAGATAAAGAAACAGAACAATTTGTTAAAAGAAAAGAAATTAATGATCCTGAAATGAAAGTTGGTGGAGATATACTCGAACATGAGACTGGCCACCGAGAAAATCCAGTAGGAACTAAACAGGGTTGCCCGCATACTGTTGAGATGCACGATGCTATCAAAGATTCAATACATAGAGCACTTGAAGAAAAAGGAAAAAAAGGATTAGATGATTATGTAACAAATGCTTTTGAAGATGTTCTAGATAATATTAATTGTAGAAGGAATACTGATTTTGCTGGACAAACTTTGTTTTGGAATAATCAAGGTTTAGTAAATAATAAAGACGGACATTTTGCACCATTTTATGAAGCATTTGTTAGAATTAATTTAATGCTTGGCGGATCTTTGCTAGATAGTAGATTATTACAACGATTTTATGGTACGGAACAAAAAGTAAAAAATGCAGTAAAAGGATTTTTAACAGATATGAAATCACGTTTGGGGCTAGAATATAGTATAAAACTTCATGAAAAACCTCAATTTAAAACTCTATTTACAAGAGATATTAAACAAAGAGAAGAATTGTGGACATATCTTGCACGTAGTTTTGTACGTCATACCGCAGATTTGTTAGAAGAGCAACCTCCGTCTGAAGAAATGTTTGGTTGCGAAGAAAATCCATTTGATAAAGCGATGAGATTACCGGGAAATAAACAAGAAATTGCGTTCAAAAGATACAAAGAAGGAAAAGGAGTAGCATCTCATAGAGATTCACAGGAACAATTATATGATTTATATAAAAGAATTTCTAAAGCAATTGCAGTAGAGGCAAGTTCTTATACACAAAGTCAAAGTATGCCTTTAGTTCATTTTGGAAGAAGATTTGCTAGTGAAGATGAACAAAAATTTAGGTATAGAGGAATTGGTTTTCAACCAGATGGTTCTTTTGGAATAAGAACTTCACGACATTCAGTTGAACATCCTGTTGCATACAAAACCCATCCAAGAAAATTTCCAAAATTTAAACTGGCATTAATGGATAGATCGGGAAGTATGGCACTTTCTCCAGATAATGATGAAAGTGTTGGAGATAAATCATTTATACTTTGGGGAGATAATAGTAAATATCATTATGCATTAAAAGGATATTTTGGAATAGAGAATTTTCTTGAAAGACAGGGAATAAGTCAATATGTTAAGAGTTGTGTTTTAGGATATACTGGAGAAGAAGCTGTTAAAGGCGATTCTATGACTGTTGCAAAATCTCTATTAACAAGTCCGTCTGGAGGCACAACCTTTGATATTAATGGTCTGGAAAAAGAACTCTCTAGTGATGCATTAGTTTTATCTATTTCAGACGGAGAATTAACTCTTACAGATGATGTCAAAACTAGATTAGAAGAGAAATTAAAACAAGAGGGAGTAGATTTTGCTCACATTCAAATCGGCGGAAAAACAGCATTCTCTAACTATTTAGATGATATTGGTGTTCCAGTTGCGTATGTTAAAGGAGATGATGATTTAGCAACAACAATGATAACGTTTGTTTCTGCTCGTTACAAATCTCAAGGAGGAGACCGAAAATGAGTTCGGAACTTTCAGCATATGACAGAAGAGTTGTTGCTAGAATTCTCGCTAAACGTAATAATCCTAGACCACAACCTCCAGAGCCACCAGTTCCTCCAATAAATAATGGTCAACAAATAAATATAGAAGCTATAGTTAACGGCAAAACTTTTTATGATGGTACGCAAGTGGGTGGAAAATTTGTAGGTCTTCCAATAGCGTTAGAACAAGCATTAGCACACGCAGGAGTTGATGGTATTGTTGCGACTATGCCAGAATTTATTTCTGCAAAAGTTTTAGCACCAAAAACACA
>CAYJUR010000046.1:0-7627 GCA_964373405.1 uncultured Methanosarcinales archaeon
GTGCTGGCTTCCTTGCGAATTTTTTTTTATTATCAATTTTGTTTATGATACTCGTAATTTATGAGAATTTGATTTTATAAAAATGGGTTACATACTCAGTAGCTCTGCTGCGATTGGGATTTTTACTGTAAACGATGCGTAGCCACCTGTCAATGTTTCCTCAACTATAGCTAAGTTTTACTTAGCTTAAACATAAACACATTTTAGTTGACTTTACCTTTTAGCATTCATTACCTAAAAAATAACTTGGGATTTGTATCATGAACACAATTGCAGAATAAAGCTAATTTTTAGCATTCACTAATCATAAATCATAAACACACAAAAATACAAAATAAAAAAAATAAAAGAATTATTTCTTTTTCATGCCTAAAATTTTGTACATTCCTGTTCCACACTTAGAACATTTTCCTTTCATAGCTGCTCTTCCATTTTTCATGGTTACTGTTTTAGCATCAGCCATTTTACTTTTTTTCTTACACTTTACGCAATATCCGATTTCGTCAGCCATTTTAAATTCCCTCCTTGTTTGATATAAAGTGTTATTACACACCCTCTTGTAGTTTGAATAATCATTAGTTTATATATTTATGGGTACTTTGTGCTTGGAATGACATATTTGTTACGAAAGAGGAGGAAAAATAATTGATCAATAACAAGCTTTATAAGATATCTTTTTTTTTTAGTTTCCATCATACCGCGATCGCGTAACCTGTCCAACTTTTAAAAAAAGTTATGCTAACCACAGGTTAGCAGTTACAAAAACCTGTGGGTTTTTGGTTACAAAGATGAAATCTTTGGAACTCCCAAAAATTAAAAATTTTTGTGAGAACTCCTGAAAAGTCATGCCAACATAATTGGCAGGACTCCTGAAAATCTATGATTTTCATGAGCTTTGCTTTTCATGAGAACTCCCAAAAACTCTGTTTTTGTGAGTTGGATCAAAACAGAGCCTATACTCACAACGTTCATATAGGCTGCGTTGCACAAATACTTTATTAATGATCACATAAACTTATACTCATTTATGCCGCGATCGCGTAACCTGGTATCGCGCAAGCCTGGAAAATGTATACAGAGAGCTTGTTTCCGAAAGGATGTCCCGGTTCAAATCCGGGTCGCGGCGTTTTTTTATTTCACAAACCTTATAAACATCTTTACGAATAGTAAGCATATTCTATGGAGGACTCTAAAATGGGATGCTGTGAAGAAAACGAAGAAAATAAATGTAACAAATACGAAAATAACATTTTTCAAGTAGGACAAAAAGCACCAGAATTTGACGAAGAAGCATATGTTAACGGACAAGCAAAGAGAATTAAATCATCAGATTTTAAAGGAAAATGGATAGTATTATTTTTCTACCCTCTCGATTTTACATTTGTGTGTCCTACTGAAATAAAAGGATTCCAAAAATCATATTCTGAGTTTGAGAAACTTAATGCAGTTGTTGTTGGATGTTCGACAGATTCTGTACATTCCCACAAAGCTTGGTTTCAAAGAGATCTTCCAGATGTTAAATTTCCTATTTTGGCAGACAACGCACACAGAGTTTCAAATGATTATGGTGTTTTGTTAGCTGACGAAGGAATCGCTTTAAGAGGTACATTTATTATTGATTCTGACGGGGTTTTGCAATATCAATTAGTTTCAGCATTAAATGTCGGAAGAAGTGTTCAAGAAACAATTCGTGTGTTGAAAGCTCTTCAAACAGGTGGTTTATGTCCTCTTGAGTGGAATGAAGGTCAACAAACATTGAATCCGAAATAAAATTTTATTTTTATTTTTATAATTGCTATTTATTTGATTATCTTAAAAAATTCATTTCTTTATAAAGTCAAGTATATATTATATATATAGTATAATAATCGAAATAATATAGTATTTCTTCATTAGTAAAAATAAGAAAAACCTCAGCCATTGAAAATGGTTGAGACACAACTCACAAAGTGAGTTAGTGAACCTGTCTAAAAAGCAGGTTACTGCCCATAAATAACTTCATGTCTTACAATTATATAAAGCTTTTGGCGATATGCCCGGAAAGCACATTGGTTAGTGCACCTGACTTAAAAATAGGTTACTGCTCAGTTGTGAGAGTTCGAAAGTGAAAACCGAAAATCCCTCTCCGAGCGCCTTTGGCTTTGTGTAATAAGCGGCCGCTTAACAGCGGTCGTTTTATAATTATGAAACAAACAACTTTACTCAAACTCGCCTTAATAAGCTCCATACTTGGAACTTGTCTACTCTACATTTTGTCTGAAACAATTCCTATTCCGGAAAAAACAATATCCGAAATTAAGGAAATAGTGGACGGAAAAATTAGGCTGAATGGAGTAATAAAAGAAATCAAACAAACTGAAAAATCAATAGTTTACGCTATCGAAAAGCCAGAACAAATTAGTGCAATTTCATTTGGTAACATTGAAAAAGTCTTAAAAATTGGGGATAAAGTAGAAATTGTTGGTGAAATTAGCGAATTTAAAGGAAAAAAACAGATAATTATAGAGAAGATTAATTAATCCCTAATACACTTGCAGACATCTTTTGTATTAACTAAACCTTTATAAATACCCTTCTTAAAATGCTTGAGATGGGAAGTGATCTTGAACAAGCTCTAAAAAGGAATTATATGACGGCTAAAAAGGAGCTAGCAATAATTCATACTATGATTGCTGTTAGGGATAATTCTAAAAGTACACAAGACTATTTTAAGCAATTAATAGCTAAATTGTTAAGAATCTTTGACTGTCAGTTAGCTTTTGGCCTAGAGTATTTTGAAAAAACAGGGGACTTTGAAGTAAAAGCTACAAATTCTAAAGGAATTCTAAAAAAGAATGATTACGAATTAATTAGAAGAATTTCAAAAGATTGTATGGAAAGGTCAGTACCAATTGTAATAAATAAAACAAAGCCTGGTTCAGCAATGAGTAAATTAATGATTTCAAATTTCTTGTCAGTTCCTATATTATCGCATAGTGATTGTGTCGGAACTTTAGTATTAATGAATAAAAAAAGTGGATTCACAAAATCAGATTTAAGATTCCTAATTTCAATTTCAAATCAAGTATACAATGGAATGGTTCATATGAAATTGTTTGATGAGCTTGAAGAAGTTAGAACAAAAGAAAAAGAACTTTACTCATTATTGTATGAAAAAGAAGGAAAGAAATCTACTATCGATGAAATGACTCAGTTGTTTAATAAAAGACATTTCCTTGATTCAATGAAAAATCATATAACTTTGTCAGCGAAAAATTTAACTCCATTAAGTTTGATAATGTTTGATGTAGATCATTTTGGGTCATATAATAATAAATTTGGTCATGAAGCAGGAGATAAAGCTTTGAAAGATATTGCAAAGGTTGCTAAGAAAGAAGTTGGAAGTGATGGAGAAGTTTGCAGATATGGTGGAGAAGAGTTTGCAGTTATTATGCCTAATACTGATGTTGAAACGGCAGGAAAAGTTGCAGAAAAATTAAGAAAGAAAATTGAAGATTTATATGATCCGAAAAGAGGAGATAATAGAAAAGTAACTTGCTCATTCGGAGTTGCTCAATGGGAGGAAGAAGATACTCCGGAATTTGTAAAAAAGGTTGACAAATTCTTATATGTTTCTAAAGAAAAAGGCAGAAATGCAGTGAATGTGAGTGACGGAAAATGAGTATTGAAAAGACAAAAGAAATTGATGGTTTAAGGTATTTTCTTTTATTTAGTTACAATGCTGGTATCGATTGTTACATGAAAGAGGCAGCATCTTTTATAGATGTATCTGTAAAAGAATTTGGATGTTTATTTGGAATTCATAAAGTAGCAAATTTAGAAGATCTAACTTTAGATAAACTTGTAAATCAATTATGGGTATATTGACCTAATATTGATGAAGAAGATGTTTATGGTAAGGGTAATTGTAATCTCTATTATTTATTAATGAACAGATATAACGGGCGTTTAAGAGAAGCTAATGAAGCATTAGAGAATATTCATTAATTTTTTTTCTTGAAGTTAAAAACAGTTCTTCCCAATCTCCACAAATCTTTCATAACTTCGTTCATAACTTCGTCAAAAGTTAATTCTGTCTTTATTTTGAAAATAATTTAAGATTGGATTTTGAAAGCAAGTTAAGCAGAAAGCATATTTTTAACTTTCTTTAACATTCTCTTCAACATACTCATATCTCCGCATTTTCAATTAACCTTAAATAATCCGTCTCCCATCCAATAAGTAGGGGTGTTTGTGTGGCAAAGAAATATGGTACTACTTTAATCTTAAAGAACTACATAGATGGTAAATGGGTTTTCTCCGAAAATAAGAAAACATTTAATTCTATAAATCCTGCTTACACAGATGATATTGTAGCTAAAGTTCCTCAATCAGATTATAAAGATATAGATAAAGCTGTAAAAGCAGCAAAAGAAGCTTTTCAAGAATGGCGTTTAGTGCCTGCACCAAAAAGAGGAGAAATTTTGTTTGAGGTCGCACAAAAATTGAAAGATAACAAGAACAAATTAGGAGACTTGGTTGGACGTGAAATGGGCAAACAAAAGAAGGAAGCTTATGGAGATGTTCAAGAAGCGATTGATATGGGCTTTTTTATGGCTGGAGAAGGTAGAAGAGCCTTTGGAGAAGTTGTAGAGTCAGAACTAAAAAACAAATTAATAAAAACAATCAGACAACCGGTTGGCGTTTTCGGCTTAATCACACCTTGGAATTTTCCTACAGCAATTCCTTGCTGGAAAATATTCCCTGCTTTAATATACGGAAACACAGTTGTCTTTAAACCATCTCAATACACATCCGCATGTGCACAGAAAGTTATAGAAATTTTTGATGAAGTTTTCCAAAAACATAATACTACAAAAGGAATTTTAAACCTAGTTCACGGAAAAGGAAGCGAAGCAGGAAATGCTTTAATCAATCACAAAAATATTGATGGAATTTCTTTTACTGGTTCTACGGCTGTTGGAAAAAAGATTGCTGAAATTCTCGGACCAAAATTGAAAAAATGTTCTCTAGAAATGGGTGGCAAAAATGTAATTATTGTTATGGATGATTCTGACTTAGATTTATCTGTCGAAGGTTCATTGTGGGCTGGATTTGGAACAACAGGACAAAGATGTACTGCAGCATCAAGAATATTAGTACACGAACATGTGTATGATAAATTTACAAAAATGTTTGTTGAAAAATCAAGAAAACTAAAATTAGGATATGCTTTAGACAAAGACACAGATGTAGGTCCTTTAATTAACGAAGATGCATATAACAAAGTAAAAAAATATATTGCAACTGGAAGAATGGAAGGCAAACTTTTGTGTGGCGGAAAGTCAGTTTCTACAAAAGGTTTAGACAAAGGCTATTTTATAGAACCTACTATTTTTGGGGATGTTAAAGCTAATGCGGTAATTGCACAAGAAGAAATATTTGGTCCTGTTGTTGCTTTGATTAAAGTAAAAAATCTGAAACACGCAATTGATGTTGCGAATAATGCAGAATATGGATTAAGTTCTTCTATTTTTACTAGTTCAATTATTAATGCAGAAATCGCATCACGCGAATTACAAACAGGTTTAGTTTACATAAACACATCAACAATAGGCGCAGAAATACAAACTCCTTTTGGAGGATTAAAGAATTCTGGAAATGGTCACAGGGAAGCTGGGGGAAGAGGAGGGGCAATAGATACGTACACAAATGTTAAAGTGATTTCTTCAGATTTTTCTGGTAAGATACAGAAGGCGCAGATTGACTAGAATAAAAAAATTAATAATTATTGTGTTGGTGGTAGTTTATAACTAACCACAACATATTCGCCGTTTTTTAATCTTGCATAGTTTCCACATTTGTCAGTGAATCTCTCAATATCGGGTTGATGACTAACAAATATTAATAATTCTCCATTAGTCCCTTTTGTAGCTATTTCTTCTGCTAGATTTTTAATATGGTTTTTAAGACTCCCATCAAAGCATAAATAATCGCTTTTTATTACTTCATCTGAAACGATTTCAGGAAACAAAGTTTTTTTTAGAATGTTACTACTCATAACCGCTCTATCAAGTGGACTTGAATATATTATTGCATTTTTAATATCTGTAAATTCTGATTTCATTTTTTTAGCAGCATCTTCTATTTGAATTCTTCCATTTTGACCTTCACCAAAACCAGCTCTATCATTTCCATGTCTTAATAATACAATCCTTAGTTCTAATCCATTTTCCATTTTAAGAATGAAATGTTAAAGATATATAAAAAGCTTTAGTTCGAAAATTACATCTTTGCGTAGCCCTCGGGAAATGCATTTTGACAAATATCTGGTTTTGAAATTTTTCATATTCAATTATTTACTTTTTTTGTAGCTCTCATAGTTCCATCAGTATGCTGAGCGATTATAAGAATATCTTTACTTTTAAGTTTTGCATAATCTCTAAATTTCTTAGGGATTGTAAAAACTCCTTTTTCATTAAGAGTTACAAGATATTTTTGATTATTTATTTTTTTCATTTCAAACATCCAAACTAATTCTTATTGCTTCATCAATTTTTAACATTGTTTCCTCATCAACTTTGGAAATTAGTTTAACTAACCTTGATTTGTCAACAGTTCTAATTTGATCAAGCATAACTTTTGAACTTTTTGGAAGACCTGAAATTAGTACTTCAACTGGAAAAATTCTTTCTGTTTTTTGAGATGTTATGGGGGCAATAATTGTTGTACCACTTTTAACATTTCCTATGTCATTTTGTATAATGACAGCAGGACGTGTTTTATTAATTTCATGACTTAAAGTAGGGTCAAGCTCGACGAACCAAATATCGCCTCTTTTAATATTTTTTAGTATTTCCATTGTTCATCAACTTCTTTTGAGGCATTTTCCCATTCTTTTAATTCACTTAAAAAATCTTTATCTCTGCTTTCGTAGCATTCTGCTAATTCTTTCTTGAGGCTTGAATGTTTAACTTTAGATATCAATCTATTTATCAGGATGTCGTAGCTTTCACTTCCTCTTTTAAGTCTCTCTAATGTAATTTTTGTTTTCGGTTTAAGCTTTATTGTAGTTTCTTGCATAGTATACAATAAGTATACCTTATATTTAAAGATTTCGATAGATAATAAGATTCTGCATAAACTTATAAACTCCAATTATCTAATAAACTTTATGATCCGAGAAGAAACCCTTCCAAAAGTAACAAGAATTCCGGGACATAATGCTAGGAGATGGGCTAATTTTCATTTAAAACTTTCTTCAAAATCTACATATGAGCCAGAGTTTGTGTGGGACAGAACTGCGCCTGCAATAGGTCCATTTTGTACGGATGTTGATGGAAATGTTCTTATTGATTTTGTAAGCCATGTAGGTTCTAGTCCTTTAGGATATAATAATCCAGAAATTATAGATATGTTAAGAAAAATAAAACAAATTGATCCTGACAGATATGCTGGTGCAGACTTTATAGCAGGCTATGGTAAACGACCAGAAGATTCTGAAATCCCAACACCATCACATTTGCATTACAAAGTCAGAGAAATAACAAAACATTTAGGATTTGATTGTGCTTTCTTTTCAAATTCTGGCGCAGAAGCAGTTGAAAACGCAATGAAAATTTGTTATGATCACAGAAAAAACAATGGT
>CAYJUR010000047.1:0-7614 GCA_964373405.1 uncultured Methanosarcinales archaeon
TCAAAGACATATCTGTCTTTGACAGATTGCGGGGTGAGCGAAGCGAACAAGCCACTCCGTCCGTCAAGGAAACGTTTTGCATTTCCTTGAGAGTGATCGGAAACTATTAGTTTCCGACATATTGACGGGTGGTCCCCACAATCATTGACAGTTATCTAAAGTTTGTGCGAAAGGATTACAAACAGAAAATTGTCCTCACAGCACTAATTTTTATAGCATCATTTATAAATAATAAGGTTTTATTCTAAAACAATGGAAAACCCTAGATTTAATACGTGGATAAGGAAGAAGGGTGTTATTGATTTCTATGCGCTTTATGAATTGGTTCCCGATTTTTTCTTCACTAGAAGATTTTTTATACAAGAAAGACAATTCAAACAGAAAAAAGGAACTGCAAGGGGAAAAGAGTTTGAGATTATATGGTTTATAACAAGAAAAATAGATGAATATAAAAAGTATGAAGGAGAGGTATATATTTACATAGATAATGCAGTAGAGGTTGAAATAGAAAAGGATGGAAAAAAGAAAAAGATGTTTAAAGGAGATGCTCATATTAGATTGCAGATGGCCATAAGGAACGATTGGCAAGAAAAGTGGACGGGACCATTTAAATCAAGGTTAAAGAAATTTTATGAAGGATACATAATTGATGAAGAGTTGAGAGCAAGAGTTGCTGAGATGTATAATACAATGTTTGAGTTGAGCGAAAAAATAAAACAAACATTGGAAATTGAGGGAGCAACTCACTGGTTGAAATAGAGGGAATTAATAAAAATGGCTGAACAAAGAAAAATTGGAGAACATACAATTTCATATGATGGCATTTTTAATGTAAATGATGTATTTCAAATTTTAAAAGAATGGATTAAAGAATACGATTACAAACCGAATGAGCAATTTCATAGCGAGAAAATTGATGATAATGGAAAGCAGATTATGTATAGAATAAATCCTTGGAAAAAAATCAATGATTATGTAATGTATGACGTTTATGTTAAGTTTGTTTTGACTGATATTAAAGATGTTTATGTTGATATTGATGGTAAAAAAAGAAAAATGAATAAAGGTTCTATTATGTTCTATGCATATGTTGCATTAACTAGCGATTATGAGAGTTCAAGAGAAAGTTATCCTTTGTTTGTTTTCTTTAGAAGTGTTTATGATAGAATTATTGCTGGAAACGAAATGTCCAAATTGGGTGCAATAGAATTGAAGGAAACTTTAGAACTCAGGAGAAGGATGGAAGCATATTTTAATTTTGCCCATTTTAAAGAAGTTAAGGTGTGAAAAAAGTAAATTTATTTATGCATGATTTTGTACATTTTAATGTTCAAAAAAATTAACTTTCCATTATAACACATTTTCAAACACATATTTAGCATCATTCTATGATGATTGCTAGATTGCTTTAATATTGCATTTAAAGGTGAAATTAAGAAAGAAATCTAATTTTGATTTCAGGATTTTGATTTCGTAATATTCAGTAAAAAGCAAGCTTTATTAATAATAGAATTCTTTTTTTTTCAATGGATGAAGATGGGAAAATATTGAGAAAGATATGGAAACATTCAAAAAACTAGGGATTACTAGAAAGGATGTTGAAAAGGAGATTTCTGATTATAGAAAAGAAAGAGCAATCTTAATGCAGAATTTCAAATAATTTGAGGTAAGAAATCGTATTTTAAGTATAATTTATAAATCCCTTATTTCTCTCATTATCTATGAACATTTGTTTCCATGGAGCAGCTGAGGAAGTTGGCAGAAGTTGTATAGTAATTAACAATTCTATTATGCTTGATTGTGGTTTAAAAGTTGGAAAGCATGAACAAATGGAGTTTCACCAATTTGATTCTGGCTCGCATTACGAGAATTTTGGGTATCCTACAACATTAAAATATAATGATATTGCCTTTGCTTTAATATCTCATGCGCATTTAGATCATTGTGGCGCTCTTCCTTTGTTTAACAAATTTGGAATGAATGTTCCCATTTTTATGACAGATACAACAAAAAAAATATCAGAAGTTTTGATGAATGACGCGTTGAAGATTGCAAAACAAGAAAATCACGATTTTTATTCAAGCGAAAATATACAAAGCATATTGAGGGAAATAAAAAATGTAAATCAGAGTTCTCAAGATAAAAGAGTAGAACATATATATGATGATTATAAATTTGAGTTTTTTAATTCTGGGCATATTCCTGGAAGTAGTTCTGTTTTATTAAATGTTGAAGGAATTAAATTATTGTACTCAGGAGATATAAATTATTCTGAAACAAGATTAATGAAGAAGGCCGAAAAATTGCCGGAAGCAGACATTTTAATTACAGAATGTACATATGGTGATAGAGAACATCCAAAAAGAGAGTTTGAGGAGGACAGATTTTTAGGAAATATTGATGAGACTTTGAAAAGAAATGGTTCTGTATTAATTCCCGTTTTTGCTGTTGGTCGTGCTCAAGAAATATTACTATTATTGTCTGAAAGAAATTATGAAGTTCCAATTTATTTGGATGGAATGGCAAAACAAATTACTGAAATAGTAATGAAAACAAAAAATCCGTATGTTAAAAATGTTGAGAAATTAAAAAAGTTTATGGAGAATGTTATTGTTGTTGATAACAAAAGTCGGGATAAATATCTAAATCATCAAGGAATATTTGTGACAACTTCAGGGATGTGTACTGGTGGACCAGTTATGGACTATTTGCATTCTTTTCATAACAAATCGTCGCATTCTATATTTTTGACTGGATACCAATCGCCTGACTCAAATGGGCATAGTATATGGGAACATAGGTCATTAGTTTTAGACAACAAAAGATACGATATTAGATGTCAAGTTGAAAAATTTGATTTTTCTGCACATTCTGGAAGAAGCGATTTAATAAAAATGATTAGAGATGTGAACCCTAAAATATTAATTTTAAATCATGGAGATAAAAAATCAATTCAATCTTTGAAAGACGAATTTAGCGGAAAGATTAAAGTGATGATTCCCAAATTAGGTGAGGAGTTGGATGTATAAAATATGTTATTGAGTTTATTTGTTATAATAATAAATAATTATTAAAATTAACTTTCTTCTTTAATTTTAATCTTTGATGCAATATTAAAGCATTCTTAACTTTCATCTTGGAATTAAGTAAATTTGCATCTAAGAATTAATTATAATAGAAAGCGAGTTTTGGTCAATTTAACCAGAATTAATCTCATTTTCAGTAACCTATTTAAACCCAATTCTTTTTATTCTGAATATGAAAGTTTTAGAAGGCGATTTTAAAGATTGGAATAAATCGGGTTTAATTGCAGGCACTGCTTTAGAGTATGGCAGAAAAATGATTAAACCGGGAGTGAGAATTCTTGATGTAACTTTAGCTGTCGAAAAAAAGATTTTTGATATGGGTGGAGAATTAGCTTTTCCAGCACAAATTAATTTTAACGAAATTGCGGCACACGATTGTGCACATCATAATGATGAAAGAGTTTTCAAAGAAGGCGATGTTATAAAATTGGATTGTGGTGTTACTGTGAATGGTGCTGTCGGAGATAATGCAGTAACAGTTTGTTTGAATCCAGAGTATGAAGATTTAGCGAAAGCATCAAAAGAAGCACTTCAGAGTGCAATAAAAATCTCAACTCCTGGAAGATCGACATCGGAAATTGGAAAAGTAATTCAAGAAACAATTGAAAGTTATGAGTATAAGCCGGTCAGAAATTTATGCGGTCACGGAATTGGAATATACAAATACCATATGTCTCCTTCTATACCAAATATTGATACGGGGAAAAGTGTTGAACTAAAAGAGGGACAGACGATTGCAATCGAACCATTTGCAACAGATGGTGAAGGAATGATTAAAGAGTATGGGGATTCTCAAGTGTTTTGTATGCATTCGAAAAAACCTGTGCGATCATTAATTGCAAGAAATGTTTCTTCTGAATTAATGAAATTTAAAAATATGCCTTTTGCTATAAGACAAGTTGTAAGTTCGAAATTAACTGAAAATTCAGTAAAGTATGGTTTAAAAGAGTTGCAAATGAATGGTTCTGTAACAGCGTATCCTCCTTTAAGAGAAGTTAAAGGTGGAATGGTAACTCAGTTTGAGAAATCGTTGGTTGTTGCCGATAAACCATATGTGTTGACGAGGAGTGAATGATGACAAAAGTAAAAAAAGCTAATTCGGGACATTTGAGCAAATATTTAGGTTTGCTTAAAAATGATAAAAGGTCTGCTGATGAGATGATTTCTGAAATTAAAAAAAATAGAATAAAAGCGACCAAAGAAATGAAAAAAAGACAAACGCGATTTAGAAAGTTGTGAATTTTATTTAGTTATGGTTCTTCTCTTGGAATATCTAAATTATCAAAATCTGTATCATAAGAGACTATACTTTCGCATCCTTCAATAAGTGCACAAACATAATGAATCATGTCAAACATATCTAAATTAAATTTATTTATTCTTTTAATTGATTCGAATAAAATATTTTGATTTATTTCAATTACCATAATTTGTGATTGAAGAATGGATCTAATTGCACGTTCGGCTCTTTCTTTATCTTTTGTCACTTTGAATATTGATTCAAATGCTTCAGCTAAAACAAAAGTATTTGTAAGTCCACCTTTTGTGATTTCTTTTTGACAATTACTTCTATGCGGATTGTCGTAAAAGGCTTTAGCAATTATATTAGTGTCCAAGAACTTCATTTTTTATATAGTCGTCCATTTCTTTAGCAGTCATATCATGCTTAACTTTGACGTTTTTTGCCTCCTCAAAAAGTTTTTTAAGATCATCGCTTAGTGGGATAATCATTAAATTTTTTCCTTTCATTTCTAGCTCAACCCTGCTTCCAGCACTTATGTTGAGTTCTTTCCTATATTCCGCAGGTATGGTTAACTGCGATCCTTTACTTATAGTTACTAACATGCTCATTATTAATGATGAATGAGCTTATTTATATAGTTTTGGGTTTGTCTCTTTTAAGTAGTTATGAAACGAAAGCTTTAAATATTGAAACGAATAATTTGTTTCATGACATCCGATAAAATAGTATATTCATCTGATATTCATGGTAATGAAACGCAGTACCAAAAACTTGTTGATTTAGCTAGACAAGAACAACCTTTGGCAGTAATTGTTGGAGGAGATTTAGCACCTAAACATTTCTCACACGAACAATTTATTCAAGGGCAAAGAGATTTCCTAAGGGATAGATTGCCCGAATTATTTGCGCTATTGAAAAAAGATTCTCCTGAAACCAGAATTTTTTTAATGATGGGTAATGATGATTGTGCTTCTAATTTGGATGTTTTAGAAGAAAGCGATATCTTTGAAGTTATTCATGGAAAAAGAATTCAATTAACATCTGGTTTAGAATTAGTTGGATATTCATACGTTCCAATTAGTCCTTTTGGAATTAAAGATTGGGAAAAAATGGATCTTACAAATATCTCATTCCTAGATTGGGTATCATATATTAACAGACTTAAAAAATATGCTGGTTGTAAAAGTACTCTGTCGGGATGGCAAGATTTTGAATTCACTGATAGTATGAGAAAAACTGACTCAATTGAACTAGACTTGTCTCAAGAATTGTATAGAAGTAATGCAGAAAAAACAATTTATGTAATTCATACTCCTCCAAATAAAACTAAACTTGACCAAACTAGGCATGTGGGTCACGTAGGTAGTTTTGCAGTAAGATCATTTATCAAAACAACTCAACCATACTTAACATTACATGGGCATATTCATGAAACAGTAGAAGTTTCAGGAAGCTTCAAAGATCATATCGGAAAAACATTATGTTTGACTTCGGGTAATGATAATACTAAAGATGAATTAGCTGCTTTAGTTTTAGATATAAATGAACCTGAAAAAGTTAGAAGAATTATTATTTAATTGATTCTTTCACATCTCCTAACTCAATCATCCTTTCCTCCCCACTCTTCATATTTTTTAGTTTGAATTTGTTTAACTTCAATTCATTCTCCCCAACAAATAATACATACGGAATGTTATACACATTTGCATAATCCAAATTTTTAGAAATACTTCTTCCAGACAAATCTAAATCAACATTCAAACCTTCCCTTCTTAATTCGTTTGCTATTTTCAAACATTCGATTTGAGTATTTATTGGAATAATAAATAATTTTGTAACTGTTTTTTTTATTTGATTTTCTTCTCCATTTTTGATTTTTTCTTCGTTCAAACTCTCTAATACATAACAAATTGGTTCTAAACCGAAACTTATTCCAACTGCAGGATATGAATATTCGTCTTTAGCTTGCAAAAAGTTGCCTATCATTTTATCGTATCTTCCACCTGCGCCTAAAGAAGACGAAAATTTGTTTTTGTCTTTCAGAAAAACTTCAAACACTGTAGAAGTATAATAAGCTAAACCACGAGCTAATGTTAAATCGAATTCAACTATAGTATCGTCTTCTTCAGCTTCTAAAAACTTCAACAATTGTTGCATTTCAGATATTCCTTCAATTCCTTCAACATCGTTTATTATTTTTTTCAAATATTCGATTTTTTTCCTGTTATCACCTTTGAACGAGATTACTTCAATTATTTTATTTACCAAATTTTCACCCATACCTTTGTCAGACATTTCTTTGCAAACGCCTTCGACTCCAATCTTATCTAATTTATCGACTGACAAAATTGCATCAATTTGTGACTTTTCATCTTTCAAACCGCAGTATTTCATAATTCCGTTTAAGACTTTCCTGTTGCTTACTTTGATTACTATGTTTAAACTGATTTCTTCAAAAACCCTTTTTGCAATTTCTACACATTCTGCGTCAGCAATCATTGATTTAACGCCAACAACATCTACATCGCATTGATAGAATTCTCGTGCACGTCCCGCCTTAATTGGTCCATCTCTGTAAACTTTGCCTATAGCATATCTTTTGAAAGGCATTTTTAATGTTTTATTCATTCCTATAAATCTACAAAAAGGAACTGTTAAATCATAT
The DNA here is from genome assembly GCA_964373405.1 of uncultured Methanosarcinales archaeon. Taxonomy (GTDB): domain Archaea; phylum Nanobdellota; class Nanobdellia; order Woesearchaeales; family WJKV01; genus CAYJUR01. The sequence goes on from CAYJUR010000047.1 coordinate 6,995, forward strand.
CTCAAACATAGATTCCTGTCTCCTTGATCTTTAAATTTGAAAGTTTCTTTTAAGATTTCTTCGCCTCCTGCGTATTTTGATGCTAATACATCAAACCTTTCAAATGTTGGAGTTTCTAAGGGCGAAAATCCGAACTGCTCAAATATTGTTTTTAGTTTACTGACTAATTCGTCCCTGAAAATTTTTTTCTCAGGTGGAATATCTGAAACGCCTCTTGGCAATTGGAGTTCAAATTTTTCTGTCATTTTATCCTTGTTTTATTCCTATATTTTTGTGAGTTTAAAATTGTTTTGTATAAACTTGGTTTGTAAATGAATTTGTAGAACTAAAGCTACATCTAATAATGATGATGAATTGATGTTAGGTTTATGGTAATCATAAAGAATAGGAAGAAGGGGATGTTTATAAAGATTGTTTAAATTCCAAATGTTTTCTAATTCAGAAAGTAAAAAACTAAAAATCAGCCTCCAGTTTAAATTAATTCACTCATGCAGAATCTACCTCATTCAATAATGAACTTAATGATTACATCAAAAATATTGCATCTAAAAATGGCGTTATAATTTATTTTGATTTTGAAAATTAAGAACTTTTTTACAGCCTATTTTAATTCCTAATCG
>CAYJUR010000048.1:0-7606 GCA_964373405.1 uncultured Methanosarcinales archaeon
TTGAATGGAATGAACGAAGCAATTTTAAATTTGAAAGGATACGGAATTGAGAAAAGAGAAGGTAAAGAATTTGCAATTAAAGTTCTTAATTTTATGAGAGAAAAATTAAGCAAGTTTCAGGAAGAAACAGGAAATTTATATAATCTTGAAGCCGTGCCATGTGAATCTGCAACATACAGATTTGCTAAAGAAGACCTTAAAAGATTTCCTGATATAATTACAGCGGGAAAAAAAGAAAGACCATATTATACAAATTCAACACATTTGCCTGTTAATCATACTGAAGACGTATTTGATGCACTTGAACACCAAGATGATTTACAAGTTCTATATACTGGAGGAACAGTGCTTCATTGCTTTCTTGGCGAAAGAATTGATAATTATGAAGGTGCTAAAAAATTAGTTCATAAAATATCGCACAATTTTAAGCTTCCTTATTTTACATTAACTCCTACATTTAGCATATGTCCGGAACACGGATATATTAAAGGAGAACATTTTGAGTGTCCAGAGGTGAAAAAATGAAATGCGGAATGAAAACAGAAGTTTATAGCAGAATTGTTGGTTATTTTAGGCCAGTAAAAAATTGGAATACTGGGAAGAAACAGGAATTTGCTGATAGAAAAGAGTATAAAGTTGAAAATCCAATAGTAGCCGAAATTCCTAGTTAATTGTGAAATGAGTTTGCAATGATAAACATAAAGGGGATTCAGAAAACAACATTAGTAGATTATCCGGGAAAAATAGCATGCACTATTTTTCTAGGAGGCTGTAATTTTAAATGCGGTTATTGTTATAATTCAGATATCGTTTTTAACAAAACCCCTTCAATTTCGGAAGAAGAGATTTTTGATTTTTTAACACATAGAAAAAAATATATTGAAGGAGTTTGTGTTACTGGAGGAGAACCTACAATTCATAAAGAACTATTTAATTTTATTAAAAAAATCAAATCTTTAGGATACAAAGTTAAATTAGATACGAATGGAACAAATCCTGAAATGGTTGAGTTGCTTATAAATAATAATTTAATTGATTATATTGCGATGGATATAAAAAGTAGTGAAGAAAAGTATAGCAAAATAACTCAAACATTTGTTTGCATTGAAAAAATTAAAAAAAGTATTAAGTTAATAATTAATTCTGGAATCGAATACGAGTTTAGAACTACCACATTACCTAATTTTGATGAAGGAGAGATACAAAAAATAGGTTTAATGATAAAAGGAGCGAAAAAACATTTTATACAACAGTTTAAAACTGCTCCAACAATGATTGATTTAAACATGGCAAAATTGGAGAGCTTGGATAAGAATAAATTAGAGGGATTTAGAACAATTATGTCTAATTATGTTGAAAATGTTGCTATAAGAGGTGCATAATTTATATAATACTAAGTGTTTGCTGTTTATATGGTTAGAAGAGATAAACTTAGCAAGAAACCTTTTGAAGGATTTACATTTAAGGCAAATTCTGAGAAAAGGGAAAATCTGAGGAGAAGGATTTTAGATTTGGATGAGAAAGTAGGAAGATTAAAAAGGAAAAAGAAGAGAAGTTAATTAGTTGAGGACATAATTAACGTTCTATTTGATGTCCTCAACTAGTATTGAAGGACACTCAGCAACAAGATAGTTTTGTCAATTCAAATTGGAACACAATTTATGTCCTTCAATAATATACTTGTAATCAATAACCTTTTTAAGCTAATAACTTAATTCTAAGGGTTATGAAAGTAATCTATGATAAAAAGGGAAATAAAAATCTAATAAAAGATCCATCTAAAGATTACCATACAAAACACGGAGCAATAAGTAAATCAGATATGGATAAAGAAAATGTTAAAACTAGTAAAGGTGATGAAATTCTGATTTTTGATGCGCAATTTATTGATTTATATGAGAGAATAAAAAGAACGGCACAAATTATGACTTTGAAAGATATAGGAACAATTATTCCATATTGTGGATTGGGCAAAGATTCTGTTGTGATTGACTCTGGCTCTGGTTCAGGAGGAGCTTGTTGCTTTATTGCAAATATTGTTAAAAAAGTTTATACTTATGATAATAATAAAGAACACATAAAGTCAGTTTTGAAAAATATTGAAGATTTGGGTTTGAAAAATGTCGAATTGACTGAAAGAGATGTTTATTTGGATGGATACACACAGAAAAATGTTGATTTAGTTATATTAGACATAAAAGAGCCATGGTTCTGTTTGAAACATGCTGCTTTAGCTTTGAAACGCGGAGGATTTTTAGTTTCATATTCTCCTAACATAACTCAGACAAGCGAATTAATAGCAGAGAATGAAAGATTAGATAAAGAGAATCATTTCATTCACATAAAAACGATTGAAATAATTGAAAGGGAATGGATTGTTGAAGGACTTAAAGCAAGACCTTCGTTTGCAAGATTAGGACATACTGGGTTTTTGACTTTTATGAGACGGACTTAATAATTTTTTATAATGTGAGTGTAGAGAGTATGAAAAAAAAATACTTTGTTGATTCTAAAAAAACAATTAAAAAAGAAATTAGATTAATTGGAATTGATGACTCGCCTTTTGAAAAAGGACAAAAAGGAGAGATAATTCTAATAGGAACTATTCATAGAGGCGGATATGAAATGGAAGGAGTTGTTTCGACTTTTGTTGAGATAGACGGAACTAATTCAACAGAAAGAATTTCTACAATGATAAATAATTCAAGACACAAAGATCAATTGCAATGTATTATGACAGATGGAATTGCTGTTGGAGGATTTAATGTTATAGATATTCATAAATTAGCAAATGATACAAATTTGCCAGTTATTGTTATAGTAAGACAAATGCCAAACTTGGAAAAAGTCGAATCTGCACTTAGACATGTTAACGGATTTGAAGAAAAAATTAAATTAATTCGAAGCGCTGGAAAAATTTATGAATACAAATTGAAAGAAGGAAAAATACATTTTCAGGCTTCTCGTATTACAATTCCAAAAGCGAGACAAATAATAAAAACTTCCATAACTCGAGGCCATATGCCAGAAGCAATTAGAACTTCACACATAATTGCTGCAGGTGTTGTTAGAGGAGAAAGTAAAGGGAGGGCTTAAGTGTAGTAATACTTTCCACTATTTTTTTGTTCTTTATCTTTTACAGAATCTAATTTATTGATTCTAGGTCTATGAGATTCTTCATCCCTTCTCAATGTGATTCCTAAATCATTCAAAAACAAATTCATACCTTCTTTCATTTCAAATGGACCTTTTGCACAACCTTCAATTGCAGGGATTCCATCAAAAACCATCAATTTTTGCGATAAATAATCAATAAATAATAAATCGTGGTCAACAACTATTGCAGATTTCCCTGTAAGTTCCATAAAGTCAACAATAACTTTTGCTACTTTCAATCTCTGTTCAACATCCAAAAATGCTGAAGGTTCATCTAAAAGAAACAATTTCGCATCTTGGCTTAAACAATTTGCAATTGCAACTCTTTGCAATTCTCCACCAGATAAATCACAAATTCTTTTATACATTAAGTCCACTAAATTTAGAGGCCTAACTAATTGGATATCAAAATTTTTAAATGTGTTAGATAAAATTGTTAAAACAACTTCTTCTGAATCAGTCTGAATATGTTGTGGTTTATATGAAACATTAATATCTTCTTTAATATATCCTTTATCTGGTTTTTCAACTTTGGCTAACAATTTTACAAAAGAAGTTTTTCCAATACCATTTTCACCCAAAACTCCAATTACTTCCCTTCGATTGATTTTTCCTATTTCAGAAGTTAATGTAAATTTCCCATATTTTTTCTCTAGGTTTTCCCAAGAAGAAAGTAAATCTTTAGAAGACTCTCGGACAATTGTTGATTCATGGAATGAAATTTTATGGTCCCTAAACCTAATGTTTTCTTCCTTAATATAACCATCTAAGTATGCATTCATAGCCGCCCTAGTTGGTCTTGGTAAGCTCAAAGCACCAAAAACACCCTCAGAACCATACATAATTTGTATTATATCTGTCATATAATCTAATATGATTAAGTCGTGCTCAACTACAATTACTGCTGTATTTTCGTTAGCCATACCTCTAATAAATTTACTTATAGAAATTCTTTGTTTAATATCTAGAAAAGAAGATGGTTCGTCGAAAACATACAAATTTGCATCTTTTAGTGCTGTAGCGGCAATTGCAACCCTTTGTAATTCTCCACCAGATATTTTAGATATATCATTGTCAAGTATTTGGCTTAAATCTAATTCTTGAACTATTTTGCTGTATAAATTTTTTTGATCTGCCTTAATTAATAATTCTCTAACACTTCCTTTAATTTGTTTTGGGATTAAATCAATTGATTGGGGTTTATACGAAACTTTAATTTTTTTGTCACGCAAACCTTCAAAAAATTTCTGCGCCTCAGAACCCTTAAAATATTTTATTAGTGAATCAAATTCAACTTCTTTGTCACTTCCTAAATTTGCTTTAATTAGACCAGAAATTATTTTTAATGCAGTACTTTTACCAATTCCATTAACTCCCAAAATACCTAAAACTTTACCAAAAATTGGAGTGGGTAAAGAATAAAGTGCAAAAGAATTCTTTCCATAACGATGAATTGGATCTCTGTCAAGAATTTCTGGAAGATTTATAATTTTAATTGCTTTGAATGGATCTTGGTTAACACAAATTCCGCAGCCAATACACAGCGCTTCATCTATACCAACTTTTCCGTCAACAGTCAAATACATACAAGGTTGACCTGCTCGATTTATTGGACAAACATCAATAATTCTTGCATGTTCTGGTTTATTTTTAACTTTCGAATAATCAACAACTGCAATTCGTTTCATTTTATATGTAAATTAACTTACGCTCTTTTAAAGATTTCTACTAAAATCATCGATTTTTGTGCAAATTGTTAAAAAACTAACAAACACCTAATATGAGACGACAACTAAATATTTTATGTGTGAAATAATTTTCAAGAAAATTGTTTAAGCACAAACATTTAGAAACATTTATAAACATAAACAACTATTTGTAAGTTAAAGACATTTGTTTTTAAAAAATTGGAGGTGAATTGTGATGGCATCAAGAAGAAGAGCAGCATCTTCGTCAAGAAGAAGTACTAAAAGAAAAGCAGCAACAAGAAGACGAAGAAGAAGATAATTCTTAAGTTTTATTTTTTTATTTTTTTATTTTACTAAAAAATTAAAATAAAAAATTAAAAAGAAATTAATCCCTGCTTGCAGAGATAACCGCCTTAATTGCAACAACCAATGCGACAGGCGCTGTAAAAGCTGCTATACCATTTACTATTCCTTCTAAATACATTCCAATTGACGGAATTGCACTTAATCCAGAACTACTTGCAACTACAAGCAAAGCAATTGCTGCAACTAAGAAAGGAGTTGTTTCTCTGCTTGTAATATTGAGAAAACCGACAATTAATCCAAGTATTACTAAGATTAATCCACTCATTGGAATCACTGAAGTACCAAAAAGTCCTAAAATTATAGCCAAAACAATTCCAATAAGAAAACCCCATTTTCCTATAGCTTCCATTTCCATATTTTCACCTCCAATATTATGATTTTTAGGATGAGTTTGAAGCTTATAAATATATTGTAGACGTGTGCTTAAGTTGTTACTTTAAAGGAGTTAAAACATAGAAAGATTTATAAATAGTTATTGTTTTCTAGTAGTAACAAGCTAACATCACCTCTTTTCCCCCTATGATGCCTTCGGGTGTTATACGGGGGTTTATTGTTCTGAGTTGAGCACAAATTGAAGATAATTCAAACAATACCTTTAAAAGGAATATTAAAGTTTCATTCATTAAATGGCTCAGTAGCTCAGTTTGGATAGAGCGACAGATAATAAATATATAATTTATTAGTCGAACCTTCTAAGCTGTAGGTCGGGGATTCAAATTCCCCCTGGGCCGTTCTATTTAATCATCTGTCAAAACGGCAGAGAACCAGCAGTCACAGACAGTGACTTGTCCATTTAGATTACCCAACGCCGTTTTGATAACACTCCTGTTTTTCACCTAACCTGCAATCATAAGACTGGTGAAAAACGCGACATTTTTATATTCACAAATATTAGCATATAAAATGCTAAGGCAAACATATGAATGTTTATATTATTTCTGTGAAAGATTGATAGAAAAGAATCCGGATAACCCACATCTTGCACGAGAGTTAGTAAAAGCACAGCAATATCTTGGAGGATATAATCAACGCAATGAAATTTTATCTGCAAGAACGGAATTAGAAACTGCTTATCCGGATGTTGTATGGAAACATTTAAACCCATCAATGTCAAGACCAAGATCAGTATTAAATTGTCTTAATTACATTATCTTGTCTGGACATATTCCTCAAAATCTTGAAGCAATAATTGCAGAAATCGAGACAATTACTGTTTGCGGAAGTGAGTTGCAGAGACACTTTAAAATTAATTTGGAAAAACTTAAAAAAACATGCGAAATTATTGATATAAATAATGCAGCCAGAGGATATGTTCTTATTACCAAAGAAATATATGAACTGTTTGGACGAACTGGGGGATATAGAAAATCATCTGTAAGAGACATTATTAAATTACTTGCAGGCATTGATGGATTCCCAATCAGAAAAATTGGCAGAAACTATTTTTATGATTCAGAAAAAAAAGATGAAATTACCAGTCAAATCAAAGAAATAAGAATGGATGCTGAAAACAGAAAAAGAATGGGTCTTGAAAGAGGCTCTCCAAAATTTGGCAAAAAAAAAACAAAAGTTCCAAAAAAGAAAATCAAATCTTCTCATTAACAAGCTTTAAATATGATGCATAAAATCGTACTAATTATGCGAGGGTGGCCAAGCGGCTAAGGCGACAGGCTGCAACCCTGTTATTCGCGGGTTCGAGTCCCGTCCCTCGCTTTTTCTATTTACAATAAATTACAATTCAAAATTACCTTTCTATTTAGACGAGTTCTTACATCAGCTTACGCCAAGATTAATTTTATAATTAAGTTAGAATTTAAGTAAAGATCTTTATCTAATAAGTAAGTATAAACAAAATCTAATTGTCAAAGACGGCAAGGGAACCACCCGTCAATATGTCGGAAACTATTAGTTTCCGATTACGCTCAAGGAAATGCAAAGCGTTTCCTTGACGGATGGGTGGCTTGGTTTTAGTTACAAAAGCAAAGTTTTTGGTTACAATGACTCCATCATTGGAACTCCAAAAAATTTTGTTTTTGTGAGAACTCCTAAAAATCTATGATTTTCATGAGTTTGCTAACAGCAGTTAGCATAAGACTAGTGGAATTTGCGATGTTTGAAAATAATTAATCAACAAATTAAAAACAAAAAATAGAAACAAAAAATCTAATATCTCCTCTCTCTTCCGTCTCCATCGGATCGTCTTGGGAAAGGTCTTTCTGATCTGTTTCCAAATCTATTCCCTTGATTTGATCTGTTTCCACCAAATCTACTGCCTCCTCTACTCCCACCAAATCTTCCCCTAGGACTTACTCTATTAAAATCGCTTCTAGTTCTTTCAGCTCTAACAATTTTAATATTTGGAATATTTGGCGCTTCAATTTTTTCAATCTTGAATT
>CAYJUR010000049.1:0-7574 GCA_964373405.1 uncultured Methanosarcinales archaeon
GAAAACAAACTCGAAGTAAACACATGGACAGAAGACCGAAAGTTTAAGAGGTACTAAAATGATGCTAAGAAATAATATTTTGAGAAACCATACAGATTTTGCAATTTCCGTAGAATCGAATTCGCACAGAAATAAGATTTTTAACAATGTGATAAGCAATTCAAGGCACGGAATAAGAATATCCGGAAATTCTTCATTCAATAATATCTCAAGAAATAATATAACAAATGGAAATACAAGTATTGCACTTTTTAATGGTTCCAAAAACAATGTCTCAAGAAATTCCCTGAGAAATGCGAGCATTGTTTCCATTCAAATAGGAAGAAAAAGCGAGGACAACTCTTTTAAAAATTACATTTATAATAATTCTATGACTAGCCCTAAACTTGGACTGAGGGTCTATAATGCATTTAATAATAATATTTCAAATCAGACATTCAGTAATGGGTCATCATATATTAACAAGACTTATGGGGAGGTTAATCTTACTGGAAAATCAAACTGGTCCAAAACTCCAAGAAAAATAAGTAGTATAGTTAAAATTGAAAGAAGAATGATTACAATAAACACAACAGCAGAAAGAGACTTAAACAGAAATGCAACATTGAGGTTTTTCACAACAGCAGCAATATTAAGATTATATAATGCATCTGAAACAAGGGGAAGGCTTGAACTATGCAGGTCTCCAAGGTGCGGGGCTTTAATACAGGGAGGAACAACAAAGGGATTTAATGTTACAAAATGGAGCAGTTATGCTCTTGGAAACATAAGCATATCTCTTGATAAAACAGCAGACACAACAACAGCGTCACATGGAAACAGAGTAACTTATACAATTTTAGTAACAAATAATGCAAACCACACTGAAAATTTTACAATTAATGATTTTCTTCCGCCAAATGTTACATTTGTAAGTTCGTCACCATCCTCAACACAGAGCGGAAGAAAAATAACCTTTCCAAAGAAAAATGCAACATCCCGTGCAACATATAGGGCAAACATAACTGTTGAAATTGGAAATCCTACAGTTGGTTCAAAAATACTTAATTTTGCTAATGTAACTGTGCATAATGGTACTGGAAATGTTACAATTAATACAACATTTAATGTGACTATTACAGCATCATCTACTACCTCAACTCCCCAGTCAGGTGGAGGTGGTTCAGGCTATGATTCTAAGTATACAACTGCCATCAGGGATATTTATGAAATTCCATACCCTGTTGAAAGAGGCTGCAATGAATTATGGCTGTGCGATAAATGGAAAGAGTGTTTTTATGGAAAGCAACATAGGGAATGTAGAGATATAAACAAATGTAATACTTATGAGAAAAAGCCAAATGTAGAAAATGATTGTGAGATTATTTATGAAAAAACTGTTAAAGAATATATAAAACAATTTCCTAGGATTGCAACAAAGTATCGCGCGTGGTCTTGGTTGTTTGCTTTAATAATTATATTGATTTTGTTTATAACAGCCAGAAAGTTAAAAATAAAGGAAAAGATTCTTATTATAAAAAATAAGCCAAAAGTTGACAACAGATCAGAGTTGTCTGTTTCAAAAGTTGATGAGGTATTTGGTGATTATGACAAAAATAAACTAAATAAAATCAAGAATATTAAAATGAAAGACTGTAAATCCAAAAGCTATGAGGAGAAAGTCAAAAAGATAGACTCAGAAATTAAAGATGAAGAAAAGAGGCTAAGAAAATTGAAATTATAAAATGCTGTGTAAATTAAATTTATGGAGAAAATGATGAATATGAAATACAAAAATTATGAATTGGATAAATTTCAGGAAGATGCAATTAATTCAGTGAATAAAAATCATTCTGTTGTGGTTTCTGCTGCAACGGGAACAGGGAAAACTTTAATTGCAGATTACATAATTGATAAAGCTGTAAAAGAAGATAAAAGAGTTATATACACTGCTCCAATAAAAGCTCTTAGCAATCAGAAGTATAAAGAATTTAAGGCAGAATATGGAGATAAAGTTGGCATTTTGACAGGCGATGTTGTAATTAATGATAAAGCACCAATATTAATAATGACAACTGAAATTTATAGAAATATGTTAATGGAACATTCAGTTGATTATGATTTGTCATATGTAATATTTGATGAAATCCATTTTATGAACGATCGCGAACGTGGCACTGTATGGGAAGAAAGTATTATATTTTCGCCGAACGAAGTTAGATTTTTATGTTTGTCTGCTACAATTCCTAATGCAGATATATTTGCAAAATGGATTTCTAATATTAAAGAACATACTGTTGATGTTGTTATATATATGAAAAGAGCCGTTCCATTAAAACATTTTCCATTCACTATTGATGGAGAAATGGGGAGTTATACACAATTGAAAAAAATTGTGCAGATGGAAAAAGATGGAGATTATTTTTCGGGACATCATAAAGGGAAAAATAATTTTAAGAGAGTAGAAGCGCCAAATCAATTAGACTTAGTAAAGCATCTCGAATCAAAGGATTTATTACCATGTATATTTTTTTCATTGAGCAGAAAATCTGTAAGAGATTATGCTCTTGATTGCGCAAAGAATTTCAATTTTATAAACGACCAAGATAGATTTAAAGTAGTTGATTATTACAATCAGATTATACCTAAACAAATTCGAGCTATGAATTCTATACAAGATATTCGTCAAATAATTGTTAAAGGAATTGGAATTCATCACGCAGGATTATTGCCTAAAGCAAAAGAATTAGTTGAGGTTTTGTTTGAGAAAGGTTTAATTAAAGTATTATATGCAACAGAAACTTTCGCTGTCGGAATTAATATGCCTACAAGAAGTGTTGCTCTTGCGTCAATGCGAAAATATGATGGAATGGGTTTTAGAAGTTTGTATTCCAAAGAATATCATCAAATGGCTGGACGTGCTGGCAGGAGAGGTTTAGATTCTGTTGGTTATGCGTATGCGATGATCGAAAAAAGAATTAATGACATTGAAGATGCCGAAAATATAACTCGTTCAGATAGTGAACCTATAGAATCTCAATTTAAGATGAGCGCAAATACTGTTTTGAATTTGCTCGATCATTATTCTGAAAGTCAAATAGAAGTTATATTAAAAAGTAATTTTGGATATTTTGTGCGAAAACATAAATCAAAACGTCAGGTTCGTATTGCTAGATCTTATATTAATTTAGTTAAAAGTTTGAAAACATATGGATATATTGATGATAATAATGTATTAACAGGAAAAGGAAGAGTTGCCTCCAGATTATATGCGAACGAAATGTTAATAACTGAATTATTGTTTGAAGGCACATTTACTGATTTAAGTGAAATGGAAATTTTGGTTTTACTTGGATCAGTTGTTTATGAGCCTCGGAGAGCTGACAAGTTTTATCCTCACAAAAAATATCATCCTCTAAAAATACCTTGGAAAAATCCTATCATTTCTAAAGAACTGGATTATAAAAATCTTGAAAAAGTTGATAGTCTTGTTCGATTGTGGACAGAAGGTTGCACATTTGATGAATTAACAAAAGCTTGCAATATGCAAGAAGGAGATTTGATTAGATTTTTTAGACAGATAATTGATAGACTTGGCCAAATAATGAAAGCAGAAAGTATGTTAACCGAGAAATTAAAAAGATGTACCAAATTAATTGATAGAGATGTTGTTGCTGTTGAGTTTTAGAAGCGAATTTGGAAAAGCTGGAAAAGTATTGTAATAGGTCTTTCAAAATATCCTTCAAAATTCGCATCATTCCATCAGGACTACGTCTAAAGTTCATTATAGATTTAAGAGAAAGTTGAGGAATTATTTTACGCATAAATTAAATCAAATAAGACCACTTGGAAGACAAATCGATATTTAATTTAGAAAGTTAACAAAAAATATTCAAGCAATATGTCTTCGAAGAAGTTCTTCAGAAGCATGTTTTAATGATTTAACATAGTATATTTGCGAATCTTTCTTTCCACTACTTTCAACTTTTTCTATTCTACTATGTAGTTTTCTTATTTCTCTTTGGTATTTATGTCTCATATGATTCTTACCAATAATATCAAAAACAACTTCTAACTGAGTATCTTTTAAATTTCCTAAATCAATACTGAATCTCTTCAACCATTTTTCACAAGCTTCAATTTTTCTTTTGATTTTAGCAGTACTTTCCTTATCAACTTTTTCTCTAGCTTTTAACAATTCAATTTCCAATTGGTTTTTATAAGAACTTATCTTTCTTTCCCACCAAAGTCTTCTAAAATAGTTTTTAGTCATAATTATCTTCATAACTTTAAGCATTGGAGGTATATCGTTAGACGTCATTTTAGAAATAGTTAACCCATTTTCCTTTATAAATATAACACAAATTTTAGCTTAAAAGCCTTTAGAAATGTTTATATTCTTATTATCACATCATCATGAATATGATGCCTCAAATACTAAAACCATCTGTAAGAGTAATGATTTATGATATGGGTTTAGGTGAATTTAAGTTTCTTCTAGTCAATACTAATGGTAAATGGGGAGAATTGAGTGTTCCTCAAGGAATTAGAGGCATGGAGAAACAAGTAGCTAAAGAAGCTATAAGCAAACAATTTGGAATAAATAATGCAATTAAACTTACTCAGGTTCCAGAACAGTATGTGCTTTTGAATACTGAGAAATATGCAAATTCATTTCCTTTGCATTATATTCTTGCAAATATTAATTCAAATGAGAAGATAAATACAACTGCTCAAGCAAAATGGGTAACTTTGAGGGACATAAATGTAGTAATGGACAATAACGACGACAGAAGAAGATTCTTAAATATAGTACGTTATTTGATGGCTCTTAATAGAATTGGAAGAGCGTATTAGTCCAAATTCTTATTTTTTGTAGATATTTGCATATTTAAACTAAATCTATGCTAATCTGTGCTTAAATCACCCCTTCAAAGTAACTAAATAAACGAAAGCTTTATTAAGGAGTGTACTTCATCACCAAATAGTCATAAAATAGGTTTGGAACTTAGGTTCTATCTTTCCCCCTGCAACCATCCAAACCAATTTTATTGATTCAAAAATATAACACAAAATAGTCAAAATGACACAATTGAACGAACTTCTACAAATGGCTGAAAGACACGCTTTGAATGGCAGAGCTTCAGCTATGGATGCGTTTTTGACCACAGCAAAAATTAGGGCTAATGGCTCATTTCAAGATATTTTGGAAAGAGTCAAAGAGATTGAAAGAATTGGATATGAAGAGGCTATTCCAGATTTGTTAAGAGATGCTGCTAGATTTGCAATCAAAAAAAATTATATAATTGCTTCAATATGCTTAGATACTGCCGCAAATTATGCAAACAAAATCGGCAAAGATATTTCTATGGAAGAAACTGAAATAAGAGATTTGTGCGATTCTAAAAATTTCTAAAATAATATTTTAATTACATTTATATCTACTACCTAAAAATGGAGTTTAAAATCAAATCTAATTTTGAACATTATTTGAAAATCAAATTTAATATTAACTTATTTCACAACTTTTCACAATAAATTTCTCTTACACCCTTTACATACTCCAACAAGCTCTATTTGGAAATGGCATATATCATATTCTACTAAATCTAAGAAATCAACATTTTTCACTTTAATATGCTCTAATTTATTACATTTCTCACAGCGAAAGTGCGTATGAGAAGTTTTACTGTTTGAATAGATTTTTTTATTATCGCAAACAAACGAATGAATACTGCCTTCTGTTTCTAGCGAATTCAGAAAGCGGTATATTGTTGCGAGACCTATTTTTCTATCTCTTTTTTCAACAAATTTATGCAATTCATAAGCATCAAAAAAAGAATTCAATTTAGATATTTCATCTGCAATTAATTTCTTTTGGCTAGTCAATCTCCGCATAAATTAAGTGATTATACTCAACTATAAAAAGCTTATTGAGAACAGTTCTCAGTAAGACTTATAAATAAGATTGATACAAAACAAATTTATGAACCAAATTTGGCTTTATTCAATCATTTCAGTTGTCATAGTTAGTCTAATATCAATGATTGGAATATTGACATTGTCTTTCACAGACAGATTCTTAAAAAAGATATTAATGTTTTTAGTATCTTTTTCAGCAGGAGGTCTTTTAGGTGATGCATTTATACATCTTCTCCCAGAACTTGTTGAACAAAATGGATTTGGATTAAGCACATCATTATACGTTTTATTAGGAATCATCATATTTTTTATAGTCGAGAAATTTTTGCATTGGCATCATTGCCATCATTCTTCTGATGGACACGAACATAGCCATCACATAAAACCTTTGGCTTGGAACAATATTATTAGCGATGGTTTTCATAATTTCTTAGATGGTTTAATTATTGCTGGTTCATATGCGATATCTGTGCCAATAGGAATAGCAACAACTTTAGCAGTCATATTCCACGAAATCCCGCAAGAAATAGGAGATTTTGGATTGCTGGTTTTTTCTGGCTTTTCAAAATTAAAAGCTTTATTCTTTAATTTCTTATCTTCACTTGCTGCAATTTTAGGAGCTATTGTTGGTCTTTCTCTAGTTACAGGAATATCTAAGTTTGAATTAATTTTGATTCCTTTAACTGTGGGCAACTTTATTTATATTGCTGCTGCAGATGTTATACCTGAATTGCACAAAGAAACTGATGTAAGGAAAAGTTTAATTCAATTGTTAGGACTAATTCTAGGAATTGGTGTGATGGTGTTGCTAGTATTGATGGAGTAGATTAAAGTCACCAAAAACAATATAAACTCTAATTCATAATTTATTCTTATGACCAAAAATTACGACTTAATTATCATAGGAGCTGGAACTACGGGGTTGAGAGCTTGTGTTGACGCTGCAAATTTTGGAAAGGAAGTTGCAATTATTGAAAACAGAGTTGTTGGAGGCTCTTGTTTGAATAGAGGTTGCATTCCTTCAAAATTATTAATTTATGGTGCAGAAATTGTTAAAACTCTAGAACATTCAAAAAACTTCGGCATAAATATCAAATCAAACAAATTACAAATTTCGTTTCAAAATGCAATGAAGCATCAAAGAGACACAATAAACAAGGCACAAAAAAGTGCAGAAATAAATATAGAAAAAATAAAAAATGTTGATGTTTACAAAGGCGATGCAAAGTTGTTAAACGAAAATTCTGTAGAAGTTTTTCATAGAAAATTAAATAAATATAATGAAGACGATGTTAGAGTTGAAATTATAAAAAGCAAAAATATAATTATTGCGACTGGAGGAAATCCTATAACCCAAAATATTGAGGGTATAAACAATCTTAAACAAGGAATTAATCTTTTTGATTCGGACAATATTTGGTATGCAAAAAAGCAACCCAAAAGTATAGTCCTTTTAGGCGGAGGATATATTTCTATGGAATTTGCGTTCTTTTTTGCGATGTATGAAACAAAAGTTTACGTGATAAACAGAGGAGAAAGAATTTTAGGAAGAGAAGATTCTGAAGTTGCAAAATGCGTTGAAGCAAATCTTAAAAAAATAGGCGTAGAAATTATATTAAATAATGGAATTAAGAAGATAAGTAAGAAAGTAAATCGAATCTTATTTAACCTAA
>CAYJUR010000050.1:0-7485 GCA_964373405.1 uncultured Methanosarcinales archaeon
TTTTTAGCTTTTTTATTTTCAATAATGAAATCTATTGCTATTTTACCAACGTTTCCTATACCTGGCAAACCTTCAATTAGAATTGGTTTTTTTATAGATTTGATTTCTACAACTTTTTTAACAATCCACGAGTTTTTCATTCTATTTTAACAATTGAAGCTTCTCCATCTTTTTCATTGTATTTTTCAATCAATTCTTGAACGTTATCAAAAACTTTATCTGCTTTTTCCGCATCATTAGTAATAATCTCTAAACTATACGATCCGCCGCCTAAATATTTGATTTTTGTAGTTTCGCTAATAATAGTATTTAAAAAATTCTGAACTTTTTCAAGTCCTTTTGAATCATAAGATGTTAATTTTATTTTTCCTTTCAATATATATTTGCTTGGCGACATTCTTTCCTTGATTAATTTTCCAAGAGATTCTTCTATATTTTTATCAACATTTAAAACACTTACATCAGTTTCTCCTAATGCGATTTCTTCAAAGATTTGATGTACATACTCATAATTATTGAATACATTTTTAGTAATCTCTTTGTAAAGTTTGTCTGCACTAATTTTTAGAAGTTTTGATAAGTTGTCAATTATTTTTTCAGCTCTTACTTCTTTCTTTATATCATTTAATTTATCTCTTCTCTGTCCTTCATTAACTCTTCTTAATGACAAGTCAATATGACCTCTTTGTAAATCTATTTTTAGAACTTTACAAACAACTTTTTTACCTTCTTTAACAAAATCTGCAATGTTTCTAATTCTTCCTGGAGAAACTTCTGAAATATGAATCATTCCAGACTTATTATACTCATCCATTACAACAAAAACAGAATGTATTTGAACCTTAGTAACCGTACATATAACTACTTCTCCTTCTTCCGGCATACCATGTTTTTTATAAAACATTTATAAAACCTCTAAAACTCGCGCCAAAACTTCAGCTTTTCCACCATTTGGAACAGCAATAGCTTCATTACATACAAGACAATTAATTTTGGTTACTGCATTCCCGTATATAATTTGCTCGTTCTTGCATTTTTGACATCTGACTTTCAGGAATTTTGATGTTGGTTCTCTTTGTTTCATTTTATTCAGAAAACTGGTTGGATATTTATAAAGCTGTTGTTTTTGTGAAATTTTCAGTGGACGAAATTTATGTTAAAGTTAGATATAGTTATAACTTTATTTTTTGATGCTATTTTAGATGAATTTATAACTTATATCTTGGGGGTAAGTAGAGGCAGTATTTTGGAAGCAAGTAAAGTAGAAAGTAGATTTAGACTTTAATCTTCTTCAAATGGGTATAAATTGACTCCATACTTTTGTTCATATTGTTGCATTTTAATAATTCTTTTTCTATCTTCTGCAGCATCTGTTGCTATATGATGAACGTATGGTTTTCTGTTTATTCTATTTTGAAGAAAAACAAGGAACAAATCCCAAGATCCATTATGTTCTTCTTCTCTTGATAATAACAATTGTTTGTCAATTTTTGTTAAATCAAACTTTTCATCTATTGTAGATGCCATTTTGTACAAATATTCCAGTTATCTTTATAAAGATGTTCCCTTAAAATCTTGTTTATGGTTGATACAATTACAAAGGAAAAACTCAAAAAATACTTTGATATTACTGGTAGAGCTTTAAAGAAAGTTAAAATAGTTAATAAAAATCAAATAAAGTCAGACAAAGATTGGAAAAAGAATGCAGAAGATTTTCTAGATATGGCACAAAGATACTTTGATGACGCACATTATTTCGAGAAAAAAGGAGATATTGTTACAGCATTTGCAGCACTCAACTATGCACACGGCTGGCTTGATGCAGGTGCTAGAATTGGTATGTTTGATGTTGATGGTGATTCTGAGCTTTTCACAGTAGATGATAAATTTATTAAAAAAAGAAAATGAAATTTTTATGAGATTATTCTTCTTGTTCAGCTCTTTCTAACTTAGCTTGATATATTTTCCAATCTAATTTAGATTGTTCAACTTTAGATGGATGTATATAATAAAATTTTGGAAAATATGATTCCAAGTCTGTGTCTGCCATTTTAGCTTGATATATTTTCCAATCTAATTTAGATTGTTCAACTTTAGATGGATGTATATTATAAAATTTTGGAAAATATGATTCCAAGTCTGTGTCTGCCATTTTTACACCATCAACTCTAAACTTCCAAAATGCTTTTCTAAAGCACTAATAGCTTTCGAATTCAATGCAGCGATTTTTGGATTATCTTTAAGAGCTTTTTCCATTGCGTCTTTAGATGAATCTTTAATTGTACCTAATGAACCATCTTTTGTAAATTCAGCAACTTCAACTTTTCCATCATTCAAAATATACAATTCTTTTTCTAAAACTAATACTTCAGCAATACCTTTTGAATGCTTAACACGAAGTGTTTTAGATTCTTTTAATCTATGCTGTGATTTTTGTAATATATCCATCATGGCACGAATAAAAGCGTTTGAATCTTTTTGTGCAGAATCTATTTCTGCCGGTTTTAAGTCATTCTTTTCATAATCTGCTTTTGCTTTAAACACATTTTTGAAATTTTGATAAACAGTTTCTTTAACAATTCCTTTTTTAACTAATAATGATTCGAACTCTTTCAACATTTTTGAGTCGTCAACATTATCTGCGCCATTCAATTTTAAAACTTCTCTTGCAGCAGCTAATGTATTGTCATGTATAGATACAATTGTTTCTTTGTCAGCTTGTGACTCAATTTGTTTATACAGTTTATCAATTCGTTTTCTGTAGTCTTCAACATTATTCATAATTCTGTCGATCTCTTTTCCTGTAACTTCTTTAATTTCACCATAATCAAATCTCTTAAACATACTTATCATTTCTTCCAAAATGTCAGCATATTTCTTCTCTAGCAATTTTTCCTTTTCAACAAATATCTCACGAACCAAACGACCAGTTTCTTTGTGTGTTGGAGGTGCAATTCCTTTCATCATTAAAGCTGCTTGTGACGGATTTAAGACTGAGTAATATGCGTCTTCAACTGCTATTTGAATTAATTTCTTCTTAGCAGAATCATAGAAATGATCTCCTGATGCATTAAACTTTCTTATAGCTTCTCTTGAAGGAACAATTCTTCCCATGTCTAACAAATGTTTCCAAGGCATATACATACCTCTGTCGTAGAATGGAATACCATCTCTTAGAAATGTGTATATAACTGGTGATGCACTATCTTTAACTGTGTCCCAGAAATCTGTTAATAAATAAGTTTGAATATGCAATTGTCTTTTAACGCCTGTTATAGCAGCAGCTTCAAAAGCCATTTGGTATATAATCGCTCTTAACTTATCTTGCAATTCGAATCTTGTCATTTTTTTAACATCTGTATCATCAATTACAATAAAAGCGTCAATATCTGATTTTTCATGGCCTTGTCCTCTAAAAATTCCGCCTACACATACATATGAAACAATGTATTTGTCGAATTTTTTAAGAACTAAATTTTTGTGTACTTCTGCAATTTTGACTGACTCTAAAACTCCCGTGTCAAATACTGGAGATGATATTGCAATAGTCTGTAATAATTCATAGTTTGAATCGTAACAAGATTGCCATAATTCAGTTGATAATATAACTTTTGGAGAAATTCCTTCTTTTTTGCCAATTTCGTTTAAAATTGTAGTAATTTTTTCTCTCAATTCTTCTTTACTCATTTTTTTTGAGTCAGTATCATTAACTAAAACAATTGTATTAATTTCTTTCTGTCCTTTTTTTTCTGGTGGTAGTACAGAAACACCTAAAATATAATCTTTAAATTTTTCTCTAGCTTCGTTTGAGAATTTTTCAACTTTCTTCTTTACTTCATTAATTTTTTCTTCGATTTCCTTTCTTTCTTTTTCAGTTAATTGCGGCATTGCAGGCATTCCTTGAGGAACATTTGTTTGTAAATTTGAATCGTTCTTTAAATCAGTTTTTTTATTTTGATCTTTATTTGGTTGTTTTGCCATTTTTTCAATACCCCTCAAACAAATCCATACGGATTCATCATCATACAATAGTTACACTCAGACCTTTATAAAGACTGTCGTGCTTAAACATAGAAAAGTGGGACATTTAAATCATTATAAACAAGAGGGTTTACTCCTTTTCTTCCACAAAATCCAGAGCTAAAGAATTAATACAAAATCGCTTACCAGATGGTTTAGGACCATCATCAAATACATGACCTAAATGTTCGCCGCATTTAGAAAGCACTTCAATCCTTTTCGTAAATAATGTATTATCTTCTTTCAATATTACATTTTCTTTAATCGCGTCAGTAAAACTCGGCCATCCCGTACCAGAATCAAACTTTTTGTCAGATGTAAAAACAGGAATTCTACAACCTTTTGTTACATAAACACCTTTTTTAAAATTCTTATCATATTTGCCAGAGAAAGCCCTTTCTGTACCCTTTTTCCACAAAATCCTATATTCTTCTGGAGTTAATATTTGCATCCAATCGTCTTTAGTCATTTTTGAAGCTTCTTCAGGGGAGATTTCTTCAGACCCTAATTTCTTAATCAATTTTTCTTTGCCTAAAGTATTATTATCGTTATCATTGTCATAAACATTAACATTACCAATATCCTCAATAACACTCTCTTTTTCTGCCACATTCTTTTTCATTATTTCTACCCCAACACAGCCCGAAACAAATAGTAAAATAAATATTAAGAATATAAATTTGTTTATTTCACGTGCCTTCATTTTTCATCTTCTCAACAGTTTTCTTAAAAGCCTCAATTTGTTTGTCTGTCAATTTTCCAAATCTCAAATAATTGGATTTTATACTTCTCAAAAAAGAATTTGCCTTATAATAATCTTCAGATAAATCAAACATTTTCTTCATTTCAGGATCTTTTATTGGTTTATTTAAATCATCCTTTTGACAATCATAACATTGTATATATCTGTCCCTAGAAGTAGCAGCAACATAATTTTTATTGCATTTCATACACCTTTGTTTATAGAGAGCTGCCATAAATATAAAATATTATGGATATTATATAAATGTATGTAAAAAATGCATACATCTGTTCTAAAAAATAAAAAAAAACAAAAAAGAAATTTACTCTTCTTCAAAATCGTCTTCTGAATCACTATATTCAGAATCTTCAGCTGGAGCATCTTCGCTGAAAGAATCTTCAGAAATAGTTTCTTTTTTACTTTCTCTTCTTGGTGGTACTGATGATCCGCCTACTTTTTGAACATTTTGAGCTTGCTTTCCTTTTTCAGTATCAGCTATGTCAAAAGTTACATCGTCATTTTCGAATAATTTAGTACCTTTTACTAAGCCCGTAAAGTGGACAAAATATTCAGTTCCGTCTTCGCCTAGAACAAATCCATATCCTTTTGGTACATTATACCATTTTACTTTTCCCTTCATTGTCTTCCTCCCCTTAGAAAGAGTAATCTACTCTCCTAATTAATTCTAAGAAGTAGTAATAATAATTCCTTTATAAAGATTTAGTTCGTTTCGAGTAATTTTTGCTATAATGAGTAAAAGTTTACTCAGATTAAATATCAATATCAGAAACCAAATACTCTATCAATCTTAATCCTAAATCAGTTCCACATAGTTGAGTATTATCATCAACAAATTTTTCAATTTTTGCTTTAACATTTGCAATTAAAGGATTAAGAAATTTATCATATAATACTTGGGCTTCTTTAATATCATTTTCAATGTTTTTTTTAAATCTACTATTATTTTCTTCATCTAATTCAAATCCCGGGCAATCGGATAAATCAATACTTAAAAAATAACTTAAATATCCACATCCTTCCGCATCAAAATGTTTTTGTTCCGCATCAAAATATTTTTGAAAATCTTGCTCATCAAACTCGTCCCCATTTTCAACTTCAAAATCTTTAATTGATTTACTTGCTTCATCAAAATGAGCACAAAGTTTACAACTATGGCATGATATTGTACTATCATAAATGTCAAGATACATGGACTCCATTTCTCTATCTTGCTTCATTTTATAAGAATATGCATATAAAATAAATGGTTTAAAAAAAACTAATTTTGGGACAGATTTTTCTAAAGCAAAAATTTGGTTCTTTTTCTCATCTAATTTTAATATTTCTATTAAATTATTTGGACTATCATCATCTCCTGAAAGCAGATGAGTGTCAATAATAGCTTTAAATAAGTCGTAACATTTTCCTACATAATCGTCAATATGAGTATTATTCATTCTCAAGAATAATTAAATCATTCCTTTATAAAACTTTACAGAAAAACCCTATCAATATTTACACATAAGTATTTTTTATCTAATTCTTTAAAATCGCACAAAGCATTTCCCAAAGCCGCTAATTCGCCTTTTAAAGTCATAACCGCAACTAATTCTTTTGGCTTGAATTCGTCAAATTTAGAAACATCTTTAGATAGTAGATTTCTGCCATTTTTTATGTATGTAATTGCTCCATCTAAACAATATATTTTAGGTAAATGTGAAATAGCTGATTCAACAGGCAATATCATTTTTTTCAATTTATTTTCCGCAATTTTTTTCTCACTTTCGTTTTTCACGTTCTTTAATTCATCAATAACTTTTTTTAAATCTTCAAACTTTACACATTGGCTTTCATTAAAAGGTCCTGCCTTTGTTCTTCTCAACTCTTTCATATGAGCACCCCATCCCGATTTTTGTCCAAAATCAGAACACAATTTTCTTATATATGTTCCACCTTGACAACCAACAATAAATTTAACATCTCTTTTTTTCTTTTCGACAAATTCAATATAATAAATTTCTCTTTCTCTTATTTCTCTTTTTACAGCAGATTTCACAGGTGGCAATTGTTTGATTTTACCAACCCATTTTTCTAATTCTTTTTTTACAGTTTCTTCATCAATATCTTTATGAATATGCATAGTACAAACATACTCTTTTCCAGTATTCAATAAAGCTTGATTTACTTTTGTTGCATCCCCAAGAGAGACTGGAAGAACTCCTGTTACAGCTGGGTCTAAAGTTCCAGCATGCCCTGCTTTTTTGATATTCAACAATTTCTTAATGTCACCTGATATATTATGGGAAGTCGGTCCAGAAGGTTTGTCTAAGATAATGATTCCATAGTTTATGATTCTTTCAATAGGTCTCTCTTCGGGTTTTATGCCATATTTACCAATAGCTTTTTGTTTAATTGTGAGATTTCTTTTGATAAATTCTATTGGAAGTTCGTTCATTAAAAACATTAATAATAACCTTTTTATATAGATTTGGTATTCTATGTGTAATGAATTTAGTAAATAAGCTCCCGGCCGCCTTTTTTGGTGCATTTTTAACTGTATATTCTTTTGCACAGGAACCTACATTTGAGTTCTATGAACAAAAAGTTTTATATCAGGACAAAAAAGTGACTCTTTGTACTGATACAGAAACTACTGAAATATGTGAAAAATATGATATATATCGTTTTGTGAAAAAAAACAATGGAACAAACATTGCATTTAT
>CAYJUR010000051.1:0-2753 GCA_964373405.1 uncultured Methanosarcinales archaeon
GATTTAATTTAGATAATATCTTAAGCCCAAATTATTTTTTTAAACGATTTAATTGTTTTTATTTTTGTAGAATATAAATTAAAAAGGATATCCCGAGGCTCAAACCAAAGTTTTATTTCTCGCTCAGCATCTTCAAAATTGGAAGACACATGGACAACATTCTCGAAAATCCCTTTTGGAGTAATTCGCCCAAAGGCGCCACGTATGCTTATTGGGCTAGCTTTATAAGGGTTGGTTGCACCTGCAATTTCCCGACATTTTTGTATAGCATTTTCTCCATAACAAATTAGAATTAGGACTTTATTTTCATTATGTAACTCCCCGCACATATACTTGATCATTTCATTATAGAATGATGATTTTTTATGATATTTATAATGCTCTTTAGCCAATTTCTTATTTATCTTTACCAGCCGTGTAGCAATGAACTGTAATCCTTTTCTTGAAAACTGAGATAAAATATCCCCTATCAATTCTCGTTTAATTCCATCCGGCTTAATTAGGACCAAAACAGGTTCAAACATTTTTAATGACTTTTATGATTCTTTCTAAATCCCCTAGCGAATAATATTCAATAATTATTTTGCCCTTCCTCTTCTTTGCGCGGATCTGAACCTTAGTTCCCAAAGCCTTCTGAAGATCTTCCTCCAAAATGATTATTTCATATTGCTTTTGGAGCAACCCTCGTCGTCCATTTATTGAACGTTTATCGATCTTTTTCCTTATTAATTTTTCCAGCTCTCTGACCGAGGCCCCGTGGAGTCTAATATAATTGAATATCTCTTTTTGTTGTTGTAGATCCTCAATACTTAACAATGCACGCGCATGCCCAAAAGAAAGCTCTCCCCTATAAAGACTCTCTTGGATCTCATCAGATAATTTCAGAAGCCTGAGGAAATTTGTTACAGTCGATCTATCTTTTCCTACAGACTGTGCTATATTCTCCTGGGTCAGATGAAAATCCTCTATTAATTTTTTATAAGCTTTTGCCTGTTCAATCGGGTTGAGATCTTCTCTTTGTATATTTTCAATCAAAGCTAAAACAAACGAATCTTTATCAGTCACATTTTTTATAGCTACGGGAACCTCTTCCAATCCCAAAGCCATTGCTGCTCTTAAACGTCGTTCTCCTGCGATCACTTCATATCCATCTTCTTTCTCCCTAACCAATATTGGTTGAAGAAGACCCTTTTCTTTAATTGAAGCGATTAATTCATTTAATTTCTCTTGATCATACCCTGACCTGGGCTGAGATTGATTAAACCGGACCTTTTCCGTCCGAACATACGCAACTAAATCTGATTTGGTTGACTCTTGTTTTTCTGGAATTAAAGCAGCCAACCCTTTTCCTAAGGCCTTGTGCTCCATATGATCTCCTTTAATTTATGCTTGCCATTAAACCCTGGGATTGTAGTTGATATTTATTAGCCTTATAGTTAATGATTTGTTGACCAAAAATTTGTACTTCAATTATCCCGATAAACATTCTCTTCCTCTCGTGTAGAACCAAGTTATGTTTGAGTGGCTAAATCATGTCATAATTGATATTCTATTATTTCATCCAACTCGATTGCGTTGTTTTCACCAGAGGCATCAATTTTGGATTTAAACTAGATATCTGCTGTATTCTCTTGACTCGAATGCTGATCATCCATTCCGTCCTGAGTAGAAACCATATCGACACTTTTATTCTTTGGGATTCCCTGACCCAATAATTCTAATGCAAGCTCTTGATATTTTTTGGCACCGATTGAGTGATTGTCATAAATGTTAATCGGCTTCCCAAAACTCGGCGCCTCACTTAGCTTTACATTTCTTGGGATTATTGTGATATAAACTTTATCCTTAAAAAACTCTTTTATTTCATTAATGACTTCAGCTGTAAGATTTGTTCTAAAATCAGCCATCGTCATCAGAACTCCCTCAACTTTTAATTCAGGATTTAAATTGTCTCTAATTAAATTTATTGTATTAAGCAATTGGGAAACGCCCTCTAATGCGTAAAATTCACATTGTATGGGTATGATAACGGAATCACAGGCTACTAAGGCATTTAAAGTTAAAAGCCCCAATGAAGGTGGAGAGTCAATAAATATGTAATCGTATTGATCTCTAATTCCGGATAAAGCTTTTTTTAACCTAGTTTCTCTAGATAATAATCCAACCAACTCTATTTCAGCCCCAGTTAAATTTATATTACATGGGATAAAGTCCAGATTATGCAAAACATTTTTCAATATGACATCGTCAGCAGCGGAACTATTTAAAATTAATTCATAAACTGACTCCTTGATCTCCATTTTATTAATTCCAACACCACTTGTTGCGTTTCCCTGAGGATCTATATCAACTAATAGTATTTTTTTACCAATTTCTAACAATGCGGCAGATAAATTGATTGCTGTTGTCGTTTTACCAGTACCTCCTTTTTGATTACATATAGCTATTATCTTACCCATCGCTATTAGAATTTCAGTGTTTCACGTGAAACATTTATACTTATTCTCTATTGTTTTCATAAAAATTCAATGAATATTTTAAAATAATTACTTCCCAACCATTGATACTATTTTCCATTGAGTTAATGTCGATAGAAAATAATATACACATAAATATAGTGTTAATCCACTGGATATTTTATAAAAAAGAAAACCAAACATAACAGGCATTAAGATTGTCATCATTTTTTGCTGATAAATAGGGTCAGCAGATATCATTGTTTTTGAAGAAAGTTTTTGTTGAAAAAACATGAC
>CAYJUR010000051.1:2763-7466 GCA_964373405.1 uncultured Methanosarcinales archaeon
AAAAACTGTAAGCACGATAAGAATTAACGGCAATATGATAAATTCATTACCAATATACGGTAAATTAAAAGGGAAAATAAACAACCTGTCTGGCTTAGATAAATCTTTGATCCATAAGAATGATGCTCCATTTAAAGCTATTGATCTTAATAAAACCTGGTATAAACCAAAAAAAATTGGCATTTGTAAAATTAATGGTAAACAACCAGCAAGGGGAGGAGTTATTTTATTTTTTTTCATTAAATCATGCATTTCTTCATTCGTTTTATTGGGATTATTTTTGTACTTTTCTTTTATAGAATTTATTTTAGGCTGTAGAATTTGCATTTTTAGGGAATATTTCTTCATTTCATTCATGCTTTTTTTAGTTAATGGAAAAGTTATTGTAAATAAAAGAATAGATAATATAATAATAGCTAGTCCCCAATTCAAAACAATTTTATGTATTTTGTTAAGTAATTTTAAAATCATTATGGCAAAAAAATCAATTATTTTAATGCTACTAAAACTTATCAGTTCTTCGAGTTCACTATCTATGTTCTTTAAAGTTGATAAATCTTGAGGGGTTACGTATATTGAAAAATTAAAAAGAGTATTTTGATTAGAAGTAGCATCAATAACAGGACTTATTGAAATTTTTAATTTATCATTAGATGGAGAAACAAAATTAATTTTTTGATTGTTAAATTGAGGCTTTACAATAAAACAAAAATATCTATCTCTAAATCCAATCCAATCAACTGAAATATTCTTTTCTTGATTATCCTTTTCTGAAAATTGAAATGCCCTTTCTTTTCGAAATATTTTGTTATTAAATTTATAAAAGTATTCATAGTATATATATTCTTCATTTAAATTATTTTTAAAATTTTTATCAATGTCCAAAGTGAATATATTAAAATTAAGATTTTCAGTTATTTTGGACATTTTGTTTATAATTTCAAATCTTGCATCTATTGAATATTCATTTCTAGATATTGTATATTTTTTATATACGTCATAGTTACTTGAATTATAGTAAAACAAGATTTCTGATTTATTGTATTCTAGAATTGTAAATAAGGAATTTTCATATAAATTTATTCCTAATATATTTTGTAATGGTATTTTAGCATTATATGGCTTAATAACTACATTTTTTATTTCTCCACCAATATTCGAAAATTCAACTTTTATTTTATCATTCTCAACTACATTTACCATTTCTAATGAAATATTTGTATCATTTTCATGTGAATTAAGATTTGGTGTATAAATTTTGTTATCTATAATCTTTATACTAATATTATTATTGTTATATATATTTCTATTACGAATATATAAATTCCAAGTATTCAAAATTAAGATTGATATAACAATGAATATTATGTATCTTAATGCCATATTAGATTTTATATGATGATTCTCTAACTGATGTCAATATACCTATTACATTTTAAAATCCTTACAATAGCTTTTAAAAGACCATTTAAAAAGCCATATTTTTTTATGGCCTGTAAAAGATAGTCGGAACAGGAAGGATAAAATCGACAGGAGGGGGGAAGAACTGTGCGAGCAATAATCTGATATATTTTGATGAAGGATGAAACTATCCATACCATAATATTTTATATACTTAGCCTTGCTCGTCCTTTTGCCCTTCGTCTTGCCAAAACGTTTCGCCCGGTAGATGTTTTCATTCTTCGACGAAAACCCTGCAATCTTTTACCTTTTAGATTAGATTTTAATTTTAAATGTTTTTTCACAGTTGGAAATTATAACATAGGCAACCTCATAGTCAAGATTTTTCCCCATAAATCCGGGAATGATACCCCATAAATCTAAACCAAAATGATAATCTCTCATATCTCAAACTAGGACAATTTCAATTTGGTTTGACAGAGGCCAAAATTTGGGTTGAATAAATTTATTTATTTGATATAATATGAAAAATTTTTAATAAAATTTTATTGTCATTTTCCCATGCTTCTAAAGCCTTTAGTTTTGAGTTTATTTAGTGTTGAAAACTTGTGTATAACTTTATAATAAAATCCCAAATTAAATAATTTTAAATACTTGCGTCATAATAGGAATCCACAACTCGCCTCATGATATCCCGGAGAAATAAAGCCACTAAACTGATTATAAACATTCATCTAATTTAAACCCTATGACTTTACTCACAATTTGGGAATCGGCTCAATCTTCTATTAAACAGAAAATAGGTGATTCTTCCTATGAAAACTGGTTCCCAGCTTTACACATCAAAGAAAAAAATCCAGAGACCCTGATTATTGAAACTCCCGATGAATTTTATAAAAATTGGATTATTGATCATTATCTCCATGACATCCGGGAAGCGATTAATAACACCGCGTCTATTCACGTGAATCTAGAAATTAGCATAGGTACACAGATTACAAAAACCTTGCTTCCTTCTCCGGTGAAATTCGAAAATCGTCTGACAGAACAAAATAATTCATATTCTAATCTCAATCCTCGATTCACATTTGAGAATTTTGTTGTTGGATCCAGCAATCACTTTGCTTCGGCTGCTTGCCAAGCGGTTGCTGAATCACCCGGCAAGACGTATAACCCATTATTTATTTATGGTCCTGTTGGTCTAGGAAAAACACACCTCATTCAAGCCATTACTCATTACATCCAGATCCATCATCCCCAAATCAAATATTCCTTCCTATCTTCTGAACGATTCACAACGGAATTAATAGATGCCATTCAGCACAGATCTACCCCTCAATTTAGAAAAAAATATAGAAACATTGATGTATTACTAATTGACGACATTCATTTTATTGCAGGAAAAGAATCCACCCAGGAAGAATTTTTCCATACTTTTAACACTTTACATAACAACCGAAAGCAAATTATTATTACTTCGGATCGGCCACCAAAAGAAATATCCAATCTCGAAGAGCGCATTAGATCACGATTTGCATGGGGATTAATTACAGATATCCAATCACCCGATTTTGAAACCCGGGTGGCTATTTTAAGAAAAAAAATTGAGCAAGAACCCATTCGGGTTCCCAATGAGGTGATTATATTTATCGCGGAGCAAATTAAAACAAATATTAGAGAATTGGAGGGGGCATTAATACGTGTTGTTGCCTATTCTTTATTGGAAGAAAAACAAATTAGTTTAGAAATGACAAAAGAGATTTTAAAAGATATGGTACAAGAATCGACTAAAAAAATAAGTATCGATTTTATTATAAAAACTGTTACAGAACATTTTCATATTAACCCAAACGATATACAAAGCAAAAGACGAAATAAAAACATTGTCTTCCCTAGACAAATCGCTATGTACTTGTCTCGTGATTTAACTAATCATTCTTTGCCTGAAATAGGAAGGGCATTTGGGGGGAAAGATCATACGACCGTTCTTCATTCTTGTAAAAAAATTGATAATGATATAATTAAAAATGCCGAACTTAAAAAGTCCATAGAAAAGTTAATATCAGATTTAAAAAAATATTAACAACTTTTTAACCAATTCTGACATACTAACATTGGCTCAACTCCTTTTAATCAAACATATTTAAGAGTAATTACCATTATCCCCAATAACTACTTCAACTTTTACTAAATGATATATTAAAAAGAGGTAATAGCCATTTATGAAAATTAAAGTGAATAAGGAAGATATCGTCTCTGGAATACAAATAGTTCAAAACATTGTTTCACCTAAAATTACACTACCAATATTATCTAATATATTGATAGAAACTTCTAACAATAATAAAATTAAAATGAATACTACTGATTTAGATATTGGAATTTCCTGTGAAATTCCTGTGAATATTATCGAGGAAGGAAGTATAACTATTTCTGCTAAAAGATTTGGAGATATCATTCGTGAATTACCTATGGGGGAAGTAACCCTGACAACTCGAAAAAATAATCAAGTTGAAATAGAGGGTCAACATTGTCGATTTAAGTTGAATGGGATGCCTAAGGAGGAATTTCCTAAATTTCCAGAATTTAAAGATAGCGGGGTTATTCAAATTAAACAAAATGAACTTAAGGAAATGTTGCGATTAACCTCTTTTGCTGTTTCCCATGAAGAATCGAGATATGTGCTTAATGGTGTTTTGTTTGAAGTCAATGATCAGACCATTCGTATTGTCGCTACAGATGGACGCAGGTTGGCTAAATATGAAAAAAAATTATCTCAATCTTATAATCAAAATACATCTGTTATTATTCCTAATAAGGCCGTTCAAGAGATTATACGCAATTTAAAGGAAGAAGGAGATGTTTCATTTATGGTGGGCTCTAACCAGGTGCTTTTTGATATTAATGGTGTTTTAATTGCCACTAGAATTATTGAAGGGGAATTCCCTAATTATCAACAGGTTATTCCTAAAACTGTCCCATTGAAAATTAAAATTAATACTCAAAATTTATTGTCTTCCATTCGGAGAGCCAATTTATTATCTACGCCAGATTTTCAAGCAATCAAATTTGAGGTTTTTAGAGATAAGCTGGTTATCTCTAAGACGACACCGGATGTGGGAGAATCCCGAGAAGAAGTGCCCATTGAATATAGTGGCTCTGAGCTTGTCGTTGGATTTAATCCCGGATTTTTTATTGATGTTTTAAAACAAATCAATGCCGAGGTGACGGATCTGGAATTGTTGGGGCCGGATAAACCAGCAGTGATCCGTTCAGAAGATTATCTATATTTAGCTTTACCA
>CAYJUR010000052.1:0-5621 GCA_964373405.1 uncultured Methanosarcinales archaeon
AAATTGAAACGTTTTGGGTATATATATATTTCTATATTTTGAGTATAAAATACATCCAAACCTAATCAAATAATTCATATAAGCGAAGCCCTCAAAGAGGCAAGTTAGAAAGTAAGCATATTTTGAATATACAAATCTCATAACTTTCAGTTACATATATAAAATCAAGCTCATAATAAATAGAATATGCGAATAATCACAAAAAACCTCAAGGACGGATTTGTCAAGTTCAGAATCTCAAATCTTGACGATTTATGGTACCTTTCACACATAATCGAAGTAGATGATAAGCTAAAAGGATTATCAACAAGAAAAATTAAAATCGGAGATAAACAAGTCAAAAAAACCTTTTTTCTAGAAATCAGCGTAGAAAAAACTGAATTAGAAAATAATGTTCTAAGAGTTTTAGGAAAAATAACACAAGGACCTGAAGATATTCCTTTAGGAAGTTATCAAAGCATATTAATAGAAGATGGAACTGAAGCAGGACTAACAAAAAAATCGTGGAAACAAATTCATTTAAAACGTTTGGATGAAGCAATAAAAGAAAAATCAGAAATATTAATAGCATCCATAGATAGAGAGGAAGCAACATTCGCTCTATTAAAACCAAATGGTTTCACTATCTTATCAAGCATTAAAGGCGAAGTTGAAAAAAAAGCGTTTAAAACAAATACAACGGATTTTTATGGTGACATAAGTAAAATTCTTGAAGATTATTCAGTAAGATATAAAATTAATAAAATAGTTATTGCATCAACTTCATTTTGGCAAGAAAGTATTTCAAAAAATCTTTCAGTCTCGGTAAAAAAGAAATCTGTTTTTATCAATTCATCAGGTAATATTAATGAGATTTTGAAAAGTGACGAAATAAAAACAATTCTTAAGGAAGACAGAACAAGTACTGAATTCGCTCTAGTCGAGAAATTGTTAGAGGAAATTTCAAAAAACGGAAAGGCTACATATGGAATTGATTATATTAAAAAGGCTAATGAGATGGGAGCTATTGACAAGTTATTAATCACTGACAAGCACATCAGATTAAAGAAAGAAGAAAATAAGTACAATGAAGTTGATCAAATATTGCAGAATGTTGAAAATATGCAAGGCGAAATATATATAATTTCATCAGAACACGAAGCAGGACGCAAATTAGAAGGACTAGGGGGAATAGGGGCTTTATTGAGGTACAAAATAGAATGATGCCGGCCTAAAGATAGATTTAAATACTTGTGCCATATCTTTTTTCACAGGGCGGGGGCAATAGGTTTGTACTGACTATTGCATACTAACAAAATAAGAAGTATAAAAAGGAGTACGTGTTTCGAATCTGTTAAGGGGACTAAAAAATGATTGTTAAAGACGAAATGTTAAATAACTTAAGAAGGTATTTTCTTCTAAATTTGTATGAAGTAAAAATTTGGGCAGCTCTTCTTTCCCGTGGTGTAAGTACTGCAGGCGAATTATCAGACATTGCAAATGTTCCTAGATCAAGAAGTTATGATGTTTTAGAATCACTAGAAAAAAAAGGTTTTATTATACACAAAGTTGGAAAACCAATAAAATATATTGCAATTCCCCCAAAAGAAGTTGTTGAAAGAGTTAAAAAGAATTTAAAAGAAGATACAGATAAAAAAATTGACAGATTATCAAATTTGAAAGGTTCTGAAATGCTTAATGAATTAAATGTGTTGCATACTCAAGGTGTTGAGCTAATTGAACCTAACGATTTATCAGGTTCATTAAGAGGCAGACATAATTTATATGATCATTTAGAACTAATAACTAAAAATGCACAAAATTCTGTTACACTTATGACATCATCTGAAGGATTTTTGAGAAAGATGGAAGCATTAAAACCTACATTTGAAAAACTGAAAAAGAAAGGTGTCAAAATTAGAATTGCTGCACCTATGACAAATGAAACACAAAATGTCGCAAAAGAAATTGAGAAACTTGCAGAAATCAGACATTCAAAAGATGTTAATGCTAGATTTTGTATAGTTGATGGAAAAGAAATTACATTTATGATTTTGGATGACAAAGAAGTACATCCAACATACGATTCTGGAATTTGGGTTAATTCACCTTATTTCGCAAAAGCAATGGAATCCATGTTTGACGTAGCTTGGAAAGACATGCCAGTGGCTGGGAAGAAGGGGTAAATTCTTATTTGATTTTTAAATTAAAATACATATCTTGGCGAAGCCTTAAAGAAAGTAATTTAGGAATGCATCTAATTTTCATCATCTTTCAAGAATCAAGCTCACCTTTATAAACCCCATTCCCACTCTAACAAACATGAACATAAAGATTAATAAATTCTTATTCTTCTTTTTTTGAATAGAGGCAACCCTCCATGACAGACACACAAAAAATAGCTCTAAGTTTGACTCTCAACGAAAGGAAGATCTTAAAACATTTAAAAGAAAAAAATGACTTCCACGAATTAGTTAGTGAAACAAGACTTAAAGAAATTGAAGTGTTAAGAGCTATACAATGGTTGCAAAGCAAAAATTTGATTGAAACTAAAGAAGAACTTAAAGAATCTATAGCATTAGACAAAAACGGCGAAATTTATGCAAAAAAAGGTTTGCCAGAAAAACTATTTCTTCACTCAATAAAAGATAAAGAACTATCTTTAGATGCCATAATCAAATCCGCAAATTTAGAAAAAGATGAAGCTTCTGCATGTATAGGAATTCTTAAAACAAAGCAAGCAATAAATATGAAAGATGGCAAAATAAGTATTACAAAAGACGGCGTATCCATCCTAAACACAGAAACGGATGAAGAAAAATTCATAAAAAAACTCCTAAAAGATAACATAGAAAAAACTAAATTAAACGAAACAGAAAAAATAGTGATAACAAATTTACAAAAAAGAAAAAATATTATAAAAACAGAAATTACAAAAATAAAAACAGTCACTTTAACAAAATTAGGTAAAGAAGTAATTAAAGAAGATTTAGATATAGAAGTATTAGAAAATTTATCGCCATCATTATTATCAACAGGAAATTGGAAGGGCAAAACTTTTAGAAGATACGATGTTACTGGAAACATACCAAAAATTTACGGCGGAAAAAGACATTTCGTAAAAACCGCAACAGATTACTCAAAAAAGATATGGCTAAATATGGGTTTCAAAGAAATGACTGGGACTTACACTAACACTAGCTTTTGGAACTTTGACGCATTATTCACCGCACAAGATCATCCTGTTAGAGAAATGCAAGACACGTTTTTTATAGGTATGAATGGCAAACTACCAAAAGAAGAATTAATTAAAAAAGTAAAACATGCTCATGAGGAAGGAACTGAAGGAAGTTTAGGTTGGAGATATGAATGGAAAGAAGACGAAGCGAAAAAAGTAGTTCTAAGAACACATACTACAGTATTGAGCGCACAGACGATAGCCAAATTAAAGAGTGATGATTTACCTCGAAAATATTTCGCTCTAGGAAGATGTTTTAGAAACGAAACTATGGATTGGTCACATTTGTTTGAGTTCAACCAAACAGAAGGTATTGTTATAGATCCAGACGCAAATTTCAGACATTTATTAGGATATTTAAAACAATTTTTTAAGCAAATGGGTTTCCCTGATGCAAGATTCAGACCAGCACATTTTCCATACACAGAGCCAAGTGTTGAGATAGATGTATGGCATCCCACAAGAAACAAATGGATGGAAATTGGCGGCGCAGGTATATTCAGACCAGAAGTAGTTGAACCTTTGTTAGGTAAATTTGTGCCAATTTTAGCATGGGGTCCTGGATTTGATAGAATTATTTTAGAATATTATAATGTTACAGATATAAGAGATTTATACAAAAACGATATTAAACAATTAAGAGAAATGAAAACATGGTTGAAATGAAAATGATGGAGAAAAAACAATATGCCAATAGTAACACTAAACAAAGATGTCTTTGAAAAACTAGTAGAAAAGAAACTTCCGTTAGACAAACTAAAAGATAGAATCAGTATGATAGGAACTGATTTAGAAAAAATAGAAGGTAATGAAATTGTTGTAGAAGTCTTTCCAAACAGACCTGACATGCTTTCTGAACAGGGCTTTGCGAGAGCATTTTCAAGTTTTATAGGAGTTAAAACTGGTCTAATTAATTACAAAGTTAACAAATCAGATTATAAGGTAAAAGTAGACAAAATAAATAGTAAAATTCGCCCTTACACTGTTTGTGCAGTTATTAAAAATCTAAAATTCGACGACGAAAAAATAAGAGAAATCATACAAATTCAAGAAAAACTACACGTAACTATGTGTAGAAGAAGAAAAAAAGGAGCTATTGGAATTTACCCAATGGAATCCATAAAATTCCCCATAACATTCACATCAAAAAAACCTAAAGATATTTCGTTCCAACCTTTAGAATCAAATAAAACAATGAATGGAATAGAAATATTAGAACATATTCCTGCTGGAAAAGAATTCAAACATCTTTTACAAGAAAAAGAATTATATCCAATTTTTATTGATTCAAACAATGAAATATTATCAATGCCTCCAATTATAAATTCACATAAAACTGGAAGAGTTAAAGAAACAACAAAAGATGTATTTATTGAATGCTCAGGATTTGATTTAGAAGTATTAAATCAGTGCTTAAATATAATCGTAACATCTTTATCAGATATGAGCGGAGATATTTATAGTTTAGAAATAGAATATCATGATAAAAAATTAACAACACCAAACTTAGAACCCAAAAAATGGAAACTTGATATTAATTTCGTAAATAAATTATTAGGTCTAGAATTGAAAGACAAAGAAATAAAAGAATTATTAGAAAAAATGGGTTATGGATATGAAAAGGGAGAAGTTTTAGTTCCTGCTTATAGAGCAGACATAATGCATCAAGTCGATTTCATAGAGGATATTGCAATCGCATATGGTTTTGAAAATTTCATACCTGACATACCTAATGTTTCGACTATAGGCGAAGAAAACAAATTTGAGATTTTTAAAAGACAAATTGCCGAAATTTTAGTTGGACTAAATTTTCTTGAATGTGAAACATATCACCTTTCGAATGTAGATAATCTTAACACTAAAATGTGCGCAGATACAAAAATAGTAAAGTTAGAAAATTCATTAAATCTTGATTATGATGTTTTAAGGTCTTGGTTACTTCCAAATTTAATGCAGATATTGAAAGAAAACAAACATTACGAATATCCGCAAAACATTTTTAACATAGGAATAGCATTTAAGGAAAACAAAAATTTGGAAAACGGAGTTGAAGAATTTGTAAAACTTGCTTTGACTATATGTAATCAAGATTCTGATTTCACAAAAGCGAAACAAATATATGAATATTTAATGAAATGTTTAGATTTAAAATCAGAATTTGTTCAAGAAGACCATCCATCTTTTATTCCTGGAAGATGTGCTAAAGTTAAAGTAAATAACAAAGATATTGCTTGCGTTGGAGAAATCAACCCACAAGTTTTATCAAACTGGGAAATAGATATGCCATGTAGTGCGTTTGAATTAGATTTGACAGAATTATTTAATTTAATCAACAAAATTTAAATACTAAGACTTATACAAAGCATATATGAAAAAAAACAAAAAAATTACCTCAAATTCACTT
>CAYJUR010000052.1:5631-7439 GCA_964373405.1 uncultured Methanosarcinales archaeon
AAATAATCCTTTTTTTACTGATTTTATCAATATTCGCAACATTAGCTTCAGCTGAAATCGTTAAAAATGGAGAAACTATGGATTCGCCAATTGGAGAATTATCTGTAAATTTGTACAACAAAGAAGATGGATACACCGCATCTGTAAGAAGTAATGAATTTAGAGCTGTTTTAGATGTTGGTGAATGTAAAATATTTAACCTATATAATATTTGTCTGAAAGGCGCAGAAGAAGTTGATGATTATAATTTAGGTGAAAAAGTAATTCAAGGCGAAATAACTGTAGACGAATTAATCCCAGAAATTGAAAGATCAATATCGGTATCAGAACTTAAAGAAGGAGAAGAAGCGACAGTCACTGTCAAACTAACAAATCCTGGGGATAAATTACAAGTTAAATATATTGATCCTTGGCCTAAAGAATTTATTGTTATTATTCCAAAAGAAAATACTAAAATTTATATATTAAATAACAAAGTAATATTTGATAGAAAATTATTTGATGAAGAAATATTTACATACAAAGTAAGACTAATTGCCCCAGTTGATAAAGAAATAAAAGCCACATTAGAATACGCAGGCAAAAAAATCACTTCTGATGGATTAAGTGTCAAATCAAAAAATACTTTGGGAATTAGTTCTGATTTAGATCCAAAAAATCCTGATTTATTCGAAAAAACAAATCTAACTATTAAAGTCAAAAATGAAGGAGATAGTGAAACTATAAATTTGAATTATGTAAACATTGTTTTTCCGCCAGGAGTCGAAGTCATAACTGCAGATACTAAATTAACTAAGAAAGGAGCTACATATGAATTGGTTGATGAAGAATTAAAAACAGATATTGAATTCGCATTTTTAGTAAGACCAACAAAATTAGGACTACATAAAATTAAAATTAATGCAGAAGCCGTGGACGCAGGCAAAACTGTTAAAAGCGTTGGTGAAGAAGAGATTGATTTAGAGGTTAAAGAATTGTTTATTAATATGAAATTATCCTCAATTTTGTTCAAAAAAACGGGAATACAAATAAGTGCAACTATTGAAAACAAAAACGAGGCCGTTACATTCAAAACAATTAATTGCAAAATGCAAGGTCTTTTCAATAAAGAATATACATTTGTTCAAATTCTGCCTGAAAAAGCATTAGATATTGAAAACACTAAATTTAATCTTGAAGATTCTTCAACAAGAACAACAACTCAATCTTTAAAATGCGATTATGAAACTAATACAGGCGAAAAGATGAACAGTATTAAATCTAAGGAGATTTTGATTAATATTTCTGATGGTGAAAATGTTGATGACGAGAGTAAAAATGATGCTGATGAAAGTGATGCAAATGAAGATATCAAAAATGATGATCAAGATGATGAAGGTATAAATGTAATAATTGAAGACGACAAACCTGGATTTTTTGCAAGAATATTTAATTTCTTCAAAAGAATATTCTCAACAAAACCCGCTTTTGAGAACTAAAAACAGGAAGAACAAAATTCACAACAAACAAAAAATCATTATTATTTCTTAGAAACCTTTTTTGATGCTTCCTTTGGTTCTTCTGCTTCAGCACTACCACTTCTGCTAGCTTTCAATGGTCTTTCTGTTTTTGCCCTTGACTTTTTCTCAAACAATTTAACACCTAATTTGTCAAAAGCTTTAACAACATCTGCTCTAGAAGCATCCCTTTTAATTTCGATTTTTCCAAACGGATTTAAATGTGATAAATTAACATTTCTCCTTCTTGTTTCGCCATCAACTAAAGCTTTACCTTCTTTAACGCTAAGAATCACACATTTTTGCCCGGCA
>CAYJUR010000053.1:0-7319 GCA_964373405.1 uncultured Methanosarcinales archaeon
TTTTGAATGGTTATGGATCTGGAGATGAGTATGTTAAAGCTGTAATAATGACTCCAAAAAAATTATCTTCAAAACAGAAAGAATTATTACAAAAGTTTGACTCAGAATTGAAAGAGAAAAAGAGTTTTTTAGAGAGAGTGTTTGCGTAGTTATGATTTTTGGGTAGATTACTAAAAGAATATCAAAAATTCACTTTCCTTCTTCACACATTCCAACATGCAAAATTTACTTCATTTTATAATGAAATTAATGAATGCATTTAATATATAATCTATGAATATATCTAAAAATGAAATTGAATTTTGAAACTCTTTAATTTAAATTTTATTAATTTCTTCAACAATTTCATCAATTTTCATATTTTATTTAAATGATTTTTCAATTTTTGCTTTTTCTAATTCTTCAGGAGATGGTGGATAAATATACTCTTGAGCATATCCAAATTTAAGTGAAAAGGTTAAAATTACAGAACTCAGAAATTTTTGTGCAAAATTCATTTTAATTGGAATGTTTGTGGAATATATAAAATATGTAGTTCAAGGTCTTTTTCTCAGATAAACTTATAAATCTCGATTTCCTATCAAGTTTTGGGGCTTTAAGGCTCATAGAGGTGAGAAAATGATGGGTTGTGCGAAGTGCAGTAAAATGTGCGGTTTGCTAATGTTATTAGCAGGTATATTGTTTTTATTAAGAGACTTAGCAATATGGGATTTCTGGGGCATACAATGGTGGACAGTAGTATTCTTACTATTTGGTATAGGCGGAGTAGCTGGATCAAGCTGTAAAGAATGCCAGAAAATGAAGAAATAGATTTTCTTTTTTTTCTTTTTTTATTTTATTCAACTCATCAACCTCTTCCTATCTTTCGCATCAAACTTCTCAATTGAATATCTCAGACAGGTTCTTCCCATTTTGCTTTTGTTCTTCATCACATAAACATATAATCTCTTTTTGTCGACTTTGCCAGCTTCTCTTAAAGCCCACCCAGTTGCCTTTTGAATTAAATCATCCCTGTCTGTGAGAAGCAAATCTGCAACTTTGTACACATCATCAACTCTTTTTGTTTTTTGTATAGTTTTTATTAAACTAACAATTGAAGCTCTCTTTAACCATCTATTCTGAGAATTATGCCATTTTCTTGTTTCGTAAATTAGTTCAGGATATTTAATAAGTAATTTACCAAGAGGTCCAGAACAAATATCGTCACACAAAGCCCAATTAACAACATATTTCTCAATCCAGTTTTTGAAAACATTTAAATCGTCTTTCACATATTCTTTTTTATAATTTTCTGCAAACTCGAATGCAACAACAATCTCTTCCTGAATTCCAGAACTCATAAGATCTTCACAAATCTTAAAGATTTCTTTTTTAGAAAGTTTGTTTACTGATTCTTTAAAATGCTTTTTAGCAATCAGTCTTACTACAGGGTATCTAACTCCGTGAATTTTAGGGACGTCATCCTTCTTAAAAAAGCCCAAAGTAGTCACATAATATTTTTTATCAATATTAGCTTTCAACTCTTTTCTAACCTTGTCAACAACCATTTAATCCATAATTTCAATAAAACTTATAAACCTTGTTACATACACATTATATATGCTAAAGCAAGAACACCCTGAAATGTTTTTTATGATAGTTTTAGGAATAGTTTTATTTCTTTTCTATAAAACAATTAGTATGCTTTTTGTGCCTTTATTTTTGGGAGCCGTTTTTGCATTAGTATTGTATCCGTTGTTTGCAAAAATCAATCACAAAATAAAAAGCAAAAATATATGCTCAATTTTAGTTGTAATTTTGTTTTTATTAATTCTTGTAATCCCTTCATTATTCGCAATAGGAGCTGTTGCTAATGAAACGTATAAATCGTATGAGAAAGTTTCTACATATTTTGAGACAAACAATTTTTGTGATAGTAATGGAGCTATTTGTTCAGAAATCATGAAATTTGGCGTAGATTTGGACGTCAAAAATATAATTAAAAATGTATCTAACTATGTTTTCGATAAAGGAACAGTATTTGCTAAAAATATTGCAAAAACTGGATTTGCAATTTTCATAATGCTTTTTTCAATGTTCTTCTTTTTGAGAGATGGAAAAGAATTAGTTCTTTATTTAGAATCGTTAGTGCCTATGGAAAGGAAAGATAAACATAAAATATTTTTAAAATTTAAAGAAGTGTGTCAAGCGACTATTTATGGTAATATAATTGTTGCATTAGTTCAGGGCACACTTGGAGGAATAGGTTTTGCAATATTTGGAATATCTAATCCCTTTTTATGGGGAATAGTTATGGCAATATTAGCTTTACTTCCTTTTGGAGGAACATCAATAGTTTGGATTCCTGCAGGAATCATAATGATATCTCTCGGAAATATGTTTGCAGGAATAGGAATATTAGTTTGGGGCGGATTGATTGTTGGATTAATAGATAATTTGTTGAAGCCAAAATTGATAGGCGATAGAGCAAATTTACATCCTTTATTAGTATTTGTAAGCGTAATTGGTGGATTATGGGCTTTTGGTTTTATAGGTGTTTTGTTAGGACCAGTTCTTGCTTCT
Source organism: uncultured Methanosarcinales archaeon (assembly GCA_964373405.1). Classification (GTDB taxonomy): domain Archaea; phylum Nanobdellota; class Nanobdellia; order Woesearchaeales; family WJKV01; genus CAYJUR01. The sequence continues at coordinate 2,563 of CAYJUR010000053.1, forward strand.
TTGTTAATGGTTTTGTTGGAGATGTATAAGGTAAGGTTTGTGGATTGAAATAAATAATTAAAACTTTTAGTTTGTTGATTTTTTAAAAAAATTTATTGATTCTAATATTTATGTGTTCAAATCCTTTGGAATTCTTCTAAAACTCTAAATTTGTTATAGAATCTTTCCAACAAAATTGTAAACATTCTAATATTTCTTATAGCCTTTAAATACTAATTCTAATGAAAGCCGTAATTATTCTAACGATATTAGAATCATTCTAAAAATTGGATGGTGGCCAATTTAAGTAAGTAATGATTTAGAATTATTAAGAAAAAAATGAAAAGAAAAAAACGCACTCGCCTTAAGAGCGAGAATGGATGCCGTCCATCGTGTTACAACATTAGGTTATTTATATAATTTACGCTTAGAAAACATGCCACCATGGCAGAGCTGGTAAATGCACTCGCCTTAAGAGCGAGAGTGGAAGCCGTTCCTGTCCGGGTTCGAAAGAAAACACTTCCGAAACTCCCGGTGGTGGCGCTCTAAGCACTCCCAGAAGCAATTCTGGGGTTTTATGATTTTGTTTAAGAAATCTTAATAAACCATTTCTCATCTATCTCAATAATGACTCTCATACAACAAATTAAATCTCTTCAAAAGACTGATATCTCTTCTAATATAAATTCGCGATTGAAAGATTTCCAATCCTTTAAAGACAAACCTGAAGAAGATTGGTTTTCAGAACTTTGTTTTTGCTTGTTAACAGCTAATTCTAAAGCTGTAACTGCAATTGCGATTCAAAAAGAATTAGGATATAAAGGATTTGCAAATAAAACTCAAGAAGAAATAAAAAATTGCATAAAAAGAAACAAACACAGATTCCATAATAATAAGTCTAAATTCATTGTTGATGCAAGAAAAAATATTAACATAAAAGAGAAAATAAAAAATATTACTAATAATCCAGATTCAAAAAATAGTTCTAAATTTGCCAGAGACTGGCTTGTAAAGAATATTAAAGGTTTGGGATACAAAGAAGCATCACATTTTCTTAGAAACGTAGGGTATACAGATTTGGCTATTTTAGATAGGCATGTTCTAAATTTGTTAGTCGAAGATGGAAGATTAAAAGAGAAACCTAAATCTTTGAACAGAAACAAATATATAGAAATTGAGAATTCGCTTCAAACAATTTGTAATAGTCTAAATTTGTCACAAGCAGAATTAGATATGTATATGTGGTTTATGAAGACTGGGAAGGTTTTGAAGTAGATTTATATACCAATAAATATTCACTAAATATATGGCATTACAATGGGTTAGAAACATATTCACAAGAAGAAGAGGAGAATATATTCCAGTTGTTACTTTAGAACCAAATTTTCCCCACATTCCGCAAGTAATTAATAAGGAAAATTCAGGAAAGTTATCCGAAGATTTTATTAAATTTGTAAAATCTAAGGTCAAGTTGCCATCTGAAATTATTGTTGTAAATATGGAATATGTTAGAAAAATTGATTCTAGTGGTATTGCAGCATTTATTACGGGAATAAGTGAAGCAAAAAAACATAGTAAAAGAGTGGCATTCATTAATCTTTCTGAGAGTGTTTATTTGGTTTTTGATATAGCCAGAATTACAGACAGAAAACAGTTTCCAAATGCAGAATTTTCTAAATCAAATAATTTAACTTATTCAGAAAGATAGCCTTTAAAAAACTTCTTTAAATTAAGAACAAAGCTTTATATAGCTACTTCAAATTAACCTCATATGAATCTAGCAAAATGTTTGAAATGTGGTTGTGAAGTATTAAGCTACTCGCCTATGAGAAAGTGGTGTTTTGATTGCAGGAAAGAAGTTTCTATAGAACAAGCTAAAGCAAGAAGAAGTTAAATTCCATTTAAACCTTGACATTCTCTTCTTTTATCATATTTAATATCAATTTTGTTTCTGTCCGTTCCACAAAATCATAAGTTTGCAATTTTTTAAGAAAAGAATCCATACTCCTTCTGCTTTTGAACTTTGCAATGATTAGTGTATCAAAAGAGCCAGTCACATCATAAACTGCAAAAACGCTGGGGTGCTTTGCAATCTTATTTTCAACTTCAAATAATTTACCCTTCGAAATTCGCATTTCAATAATCACATTTACATCGAATCCAAGCTTCTCATAGTCTGGATTTACTGTGAAATTTTTTATTATCGACTTATTGATTAAACTATTTATTCTCTTCATTACAGTTACTCCAGAAACACCGACCTTTTTCCCAATTTCTAATACTGAAAGCTTGGAATCATCGAGAATAACATTAATTATGTTTCTATCAACATCATCAATATCTGAGTTAACAAAAGCTAATTCTTCCCCCATAAATCATACAAGTAATTAACAAATATATAAGTTTTTCTAATTTTAGTTAATAATTATTAATCAAAGATAAATATAGGTTAATATATCTAAACAATATTTCAAAAAATAGTTATTAGAGGGGATTTTCATGGAGATGGATAAAGTATTAAAACAAGCTGATTATGTGTCTTTAGGTTTTATGGATTTGCAAGGACAGCTTAGAGGAGATGTTATTTCTACAAAAGCTTTTAAGAAAGATAAACATGTACTGAAGGATGTAGAACAAAAAAAACCTTTTTCTGTCAAAACTCTCGCTGATTTTGAACCCACTGATGGAAGTTCATACGGACATTTTAGTCCTATCTATGACAGCGAATTATTCATTAAAATAGATCCTGAATTGGCATACATGGATCCACGATTTAATGAAGATGGAAAACCAAAAATTGGAATGCTTTTTGGAAGACTTTATGACCTTAGAGGAGAGAGATTTATTTCGGATCCGTGCAGAATGCTTGAAGATACAATTGGAAGAACTAAATTAAATATTAAATCAAGTTCGGAACACGAATTTTTCATTTTACCAATTGGAAAAGATGGAAAACCTGATTTGACAATTAATGATGGCGAAGGTTATTGGTCTTTAAATATTCCTGAAATGATGATAGAAGCAATTAAATTAATTGAAAAATGTGAACTTCCTTTTGAAAGATTGAGCCACGAAGTTGCACCAAACCAATACGAAATTACATTAACATATGATGATGCTTTAAAATCAGCATATAACTCAACAATTGCTTGGAGAGCAATAAGGTACACAGCAAAAAAATTCGGATTCTTTGCTACAAGATTGCCAAAACTTCCAGGATTTTATAATGACGAAAATGGAAGTGGTTCTCATTATAATTGGAGTTTGTGGAATGATGAAAAAAATATAATGGGAGATAATGGAAAACTTTCTGAAAAAGGAAAGCAAGCATTTGCTGGAGTTTTACAACACATTCCTGAATTTGCTGTTGGTTTAACTCAATTAGTAAATTCGTTTAAGAGACTTGTCCCTCATAAAGAGGCTCCAACTCATATTTGTTGGGGAGTCGGAAATAGATCCGTATCACTTCGTCAAGGAATTTTAGGAAATAAAGGAGAATTAAGAACTGCTGATGCATCTGTACATCCTATGTTGATATCTGCATTTGTACTCGAAGCTGCAAACAAAGGAATAGAAAAAAAATTACAACTTCCGAAAGCTGCAGATTTTGATGTGTTTAAAGTGGTTCAACAAGGAGATGATAATATAATTAAAGAATGCAAAATTAAAACATATCCAGAATCGCTTGAAGAAGCCATAAAATTGGCAAGGGAAAAAGGAAGCGTGTTTAGATCTGTTGTAACAGGAATTAATAAAAAAACTGGAAAACAAATTGCAGATTTATTGTTGGATGACATGAAAAAACACAATGATGGATTTGGATTTGAAGGAGAACCTGAAAGGACAGAAAAAGGAAGCATAAAAGTAAATATGGAAGAACTCGAACACACACTGAGTATCGGATTGTAGATTTTTTATTTGTTTTTATTTATCCATCTCTTTGAGATACTCAATCAACCCACCTGGAAGAATTGGTTTTCCTTTTATAACTAAATATCTGTATGGCAGAATTTGTGAATAATTTCTGAATTTGCCTTTTTCATCTGTGTTTTGGTCTAGTATGATTTCAATTTCGTCAACAAAATCCAAATCTGAAAAATCCAAACCTTCGTCAATAATTTTTTGTGTGACTAAAACTGCAGTATTTGTTGCCATCTGAACATTGCCCAAATTTCTTTTCTCAAACAAAGTTCCAAATGCTTTTTCAGTTCTTCCTCTTGGAGGATTGTCTCCCAAAATTCCGCCAAACAAAAATATTCCAAATTTTAATTTATCTTTTTGGGATAATGTTTTTTTCGCTTTAGGATTTAATAAACATATTTTTCCGTATTTTTTTTCTATTTCTGTTTTAAGTTCTTTTATATTTTTTTCTTTAAGTTCTCCCAATTCTTTTAATTTTTCATAACCTTTTATTCTTTTATTCTTGCCTTTTACATTTCTTTTTAAATTCGTAAAAATCAGATTTTCTTTTCCAACAAAACTAGAAATATGCCTATATTCAATATAGCTCCAATCGTATACTTCATCATCTATATGTTCTATAATTACTTTCATTTAAACAAAAAAAATCAACAATCTTTTTAAAGCTGTCCGAAAAATGTGGTTTATGGACCTCATAAAAATCGAAGAAAGCATACGAACCTTAGAAGAAAATAGGACTAAATGGATGGTCTCTAAAGAATCCCTAAATTTCATAACAAAATATATATTAAATCATATCGAAAATCCGATTGTTTTAGAGATAGGAACTAATACGGGATATTCTGCTTTGAATTTAG
>CAYJUR010000054.1:0-7289 GCA_964373405.1 uncultured Methanosarcinales archaeon
AGGAGTTCCAATGATGGAGTCATTGTAACCAAAAACATTTCACATTTTTGTAACCAAAGACTGAGTCCTAGATATGATTAAACTTATAAATCTCTTATTCTTAGAATAAAATATGCCAACAAATAAGGAGAAACACAAAACAAACACAGGAGGAATTATAAGAGAAGTTGTGTTTGGAGCTAATGATGGAATGGTTTCTACGCTTGCATTAGTTGCTGGATTAACAGGAGCTGCGTTAAGTAATTGGATTATTGTTTTGGCAGGATTAACTGAAGTTTTGACTGGCGCAATTTCTATGGCTGTTGGAACATATATTTCTACAAAATCACAAAGAGAATATTATAACAAAGAATTAATTAAAGAAAAGTACGAAATTAAAAATATGCCAAAAAAAGAAATTGAAGAAGTCAGAGAAATTTATAGAAAAAAAGGTTTTAAAGACAAAGATTTGGATTTGATAGTTAAAACAATCACGGCAAACAAAAAAAGATGGATTGATGAAATGATGGTTAATGAATTAGGTTTAGTAAAATCGTCTTATGAGAAACCTATAAGTGCAGGATTATGGATAGGCATATCATTTATTATTGCTGGAATGATACCTGTAATACCATATTTATTAAAAATCGAACAAAATACTGCTTTAATTTATGCCGGCATTTTTACAATAATTGCGTTATTTGTTGTTGGAGCCGTTAAAGGAAAAATTTCTGAAAAAGTTTGGTGGAAAAAGGGATTGGAAATGGTAATAATTGGAGGAATAACTTCTGCGATAGGATATTTGATTGGAAATATGTTTAGTATTGCACATTTGATATAAAATAACTGTTTTCTAAAAATTTAGGAGGATTATAATTTCAAAACTAGCTTAAGTTTTTACTCACAATATTTATGGCTTTGCAAAAATATAGTTATTACTTTTTTTATTCAAGTTAAAAAGTAAGTCAATTTTTTAATTTTATCAGCAAGTTAGAATGAAAGCCAGTTTTAATTTTATAAATTCATCAAAAATATAATAAATTAAAAAATCAAAAATTTCATCTCAAACAATTAGAGACAATCAAATTTCCTTTCATACCATTTGCTCTATGGCTTCCTACACTACAATAGTATTCAAAGGTTCCTTCTTTGTCTGCGATAAACTCAACCGAGGTCGTTTCTCCAGTCTTTTTTTGTTCTGTTTTCGCATTAAATTCATCAACAACCCAGTCGTGAAAACCATCTGTAATTTCTAAGGCAATATTTACCTGATCTCCTAAACACACATTCAAATCTGGATTAGCTTGTTCATCCACAACAAATTTAAAGTTTTCTCCAGTCATAGCAAATGAAATTAATGGATTTTTGTCTACAGTAATACTCAAACCATCTTCTTCAAGTTGAGAATCTGTTTCATCCAAATTGTCATCAACAACAATAACATCTTTATCTTGTTGACTACTACATCCAACAATAAACAAAGCCACTAAAAAAAGCACTAATATTTTTTTACTAAACACCATTTGTCTGCACCCCCTATGCATATTGACAATGTTACTAAAGTAAGTATGAAATCTCTTACAGCAATATCATTATATCCCAAACTAAATGTTATTATTAATAAATGTATTGAAAGTATGGCTGATGTAATTCTAACATAAATTCCTAATAAAAGTAATAGACCAAATATAGTTTCAAATATGCCGTTTACTAATAAAATTGTTGAAGCATAGCTTGATGCGATAATAAAGTTAGACAAATATCCCATAAAATCATTAGGATTTATTAATTGATTTATGCCAAACCATAAAAATAAAAGACTTATGGAGATTCTTATGAGGATTTGAGAGTTTTCGTTGTTCATAAGTCTAAATTAGACAACACAATTTATAAATTAAATGGATTTAGAATGATTTATGAGCGCAATACAAGACAGAACAAATGAAATCATAACCCTCCTCAGAAAACAATTTCCTAATCCGAAAACTGCTCTAGACCATAAAAATGTTCATCAACTCTTGGTTTCAACAATTTTGTCTGCACAATGTACAGATAAAAGAGTCAATATTGTAACAAAAGACTTATTTAAGAAATATAAATCTTTAAAAGATTTTGCTAATGTGAAACAAACAGAATTAGAAAAGGATATTAAATCCACGGGATTTTATAGAAACAAAGCAAAAAATATTATAAAATGTTCAAAACAAATCCTTAATGAATTTGATGGACAAGTTCCTAACAAAATGGAAGACTTAGTGAAATTGGCAGGCGTTGGAAGAAAAACTGCGAATGTTGTTTTAGGAAATTGGTTTGGGAAGGATGAAGGGATTGTTGTTGATACTCACGTTACAAGAATAAGTAATAGATTAGGTTTAGTGAAAAGCGAAAATGCAATTATAATTGAAAGAGAATTAATAAAAATCGTTCCAAAAAAGAATTGGAAAGATTTCTCACATTTGTTGATTGCGCATGGAAGAAAAACTTGCATTGCAAGAAATCCTAAATGTAATGAATGTGTGTTGTTAAACATTTGCCCGTTTGGGAAGGAGAATGTGAAATAATTATTTTTCCGCTGGTTCTGATATTGGTTTCAATAACTCTCGCATTGTTTCTGAACCAATTTTAATTATGCTGTCTGTCATATATTGAATTTTTTCTTTCTCTTCTAATTTGTCTCCACTAAATCCATTCGGGTTAATTGCTAAAGCACATAAAGGAGAATTTCTATAAATGTCTCCATTTACTACTTGCAATCTGGCTAGATATAATTTCATCGCAGACCTACAATTTAATTTCAGATCAGAAGTAAAGGATGCAAATTTGCCACTTTTATTTTGACTCAGTGTATGCAATCTTGTCATCAAAACATATCTGTTGGGTTTTGGTTTACCAAAAATTACCAGTGTTCCGTAATAAGATAAGTAAGCAATTGCTCCGTCATAATCTTTTTGGGCTTCACATGTTGGTTCAAAACCCTCTTTTGTTAAAACATCATGAAAAGCACATAATTGAGAGTGTAATTGTATTGCAGTATATTCAATACGACTGATTTCATCCACATATTCGTCAGGAAATTCAGATTTTTCTCTTTTTATTTCGTAAATACTTATGATTCTTTTTCTCTCCTCATCAGAGAAGGTACAAAATATAGGAGCCTTATTTGGATTGATATCAAAATATGCCATTGAAATAGACATTTTGAAGGAATTTATAAAGATGCTGCTAATAACACTTATAAACAACATTAAACCTATCAAACATATGATCGCAGCAAAACAATTTAAAGCAATAATTACAGACATAATTGGTTTGTCTCCTACAACAAAACATTTCAGATTAGAAATCATAGATGACAAAATAAAAAAAGAATTCGATTTTGTGCCTGGACAATTTATTATTATAGACTTTAAAGACATTGATGAAGAAGGAGTTAAAGGAATTGTTAAAAGATCTTTCTCAATCGCTTCTGCTCCGGAAGATAAAAATTATATTGATTTATGTATTAAATTGACTCCAAACGGAAAAATAACTCCAAAATTGTTTGAGACAGATATTGGAAGTGTTTTAGATTGTGCAGGTGCTTACGGAAATTTCTTTTACCAACATGCTGAAGGAAGGGATGTTATTTTGATTGCTGGTGGAACTGGAATTGCGCCTATCAGAAGTATGATAAGGCATTTAATTAAAACAAAAAACAATTCATTTACAACCTTTCTCTTTTCATTCAGAGGGAGCAATGAATTTTTGTATAAAGAAGAATTAGAGACTTATGAAAACAAACATCCAGACAAATTCAGATTGATAACAACAAATACTGATATGGACGATAAAGAATGGGACGGATTGTATGGAAGAATGCAAGAACATTTGCCTGTTTTTATTTCTAATACAGACAACAAAGATGTTTACATATGCGGGCCTCCAGAATTCGTTACAGAAATAGTAAACAAATTATTGTATTTGGGTTTTGCAAAAGGACAAATTAAGAAGGAAGTGTGGAGTTAGAATTCTCTATCTGGACCTCTAATTTCATATTTGTCCCATTTTTTTCCAGTTTTCAGAGAACCAAACATAGATTTAGGAATTTTATTATGTTTTTCAATCAATTTCAGAATCATTTCATCAAAAGATTTTATCTTTTCTTTTTTCATCATGCTCTCTAAACCAATTTTTGCGTATAATGAAATTTGTATGGCTTCCATAATCTAAAATCAAAATTATTAGTTTAAAAACTTTATGAACTAAAATTGGAAAGATTCTAATTCGAAAAAACAATCAAAGAAACTTTTCTTGTTTTCATCTCGTTACCCTTTTTTCCAAAAGAACATTACATGACGCTAAGACACAATAAAATTCTAACGTTTTTGTTTCTGATTTCACTTCAATTTTGGGATGCCCTAAAACAATTTTTTCACAAGAATGACAACCATAAGCTAATCGTTGCATTCCATTATGTTGCATTTGAGAATATACATCATATCCACATCCCCCTTCTTGTTTAGGTTCTTTTTTAATTACTGGTGCATCTGTTTTTTCAATAACAAATCTTGCTTCAAGTTCTTGAACAGTTTGAACCAAACCTTCAAAAGGAGTCTTTATCCATTTACATATTTCAGTTTTAGCAACTAATGTTGTTCTACTAAGTCCTTGCGTAACTCCTACCATTTATCTCACTTTTTTTAATCTTTTGTCAACAACATCCCAATCAATATTTTCAAAGAACGCTTTCAAATAAGATGCTTTATCAGTTCCGTAATCTATCATAAATGCGTGTTCCCAACAATCTAGAGCTAATATAATTTCTTGATGTGCAGGTAAACCAATATGATGTTCATACATTATGTATGTATGTAATTGTTTTGTAATTTTGTTCCACGTCAATACAACCCAACCCGGTGTTGAAACTGCACAAGATTTAACATCTTGAACAAAGTTATCCCATGTTCCAAAAGATTTAACAATTTCTTTTCTTAGATCTGAAGAAGGTTCTGATTTGTCTCCAGATAAATTTTCAAAATAAATTTCATGTAAAAAAGTCCCATTAAAAGCAACTGCTTCCCTTCTTTTAAGTTCAGAAAATTCTCCGTAAGAATAGTTTGCTGCAGATTTGTCTTGTGTTTTTAATTTTTCAGCTATTTCATTCATTTTTTTAACATAGCCTTGGTACAGACCAAAATGTGCTTTCAATTGTGCGTCAGAAAAACCCTTCAATTTTCCTAATAAAAGATCATAGTTTTTTGCTTCATATACCATATTAAATCCCCCTCGTAGAAGAGTTAAAATCTAGATTATTTATAAGGTTTTGCTCAGAAACATTTAAATACAAGTACATACACATACTTGTATATGGCAACAAAAACAATAACAATAACTGAAGAAGCATACGAACGATTGGCAATGAAAAAAGAAATTAATGATAGCTTTAGTGATGTGATAAACAAGATTACTGGAAGAACAAGCATATTCGATTTAGTTGGCATTTTGTCAAGTAAAGAAGCAGATGAAATGAAGACAAACATAAAAGAATTAAGAAAGAGGGCAAGAAGACAAGTTGAAAAAACAGTCTCTGAATTACAATGATATTAGATACTTGTTTTTTGATTGATGTAATGAGAAATGAGAAAGATGCAATACGAAAATTAAATTCTCTCGCAGAAAAAAATGAAGTTCTTTTGATAACTTCTGTAAGTATCTTTGAGTTGTTTAGCGGATTACCAAGAAGTCAAAACCAATCAAGAGAAAAGGAAAAAATAAAAAATGTTATAGAAGGTCAGTTGATTCTATATCTAGATAAAAAGTCTGCCGAAATAGGCGGCATTGTTGATGGAGAATTAATAACTAAAGGCGAAATGATAGAACCATTTGATTCAATGATTGCTGGAATCGCTTTAAATAAAAATCAAAAAGTCTTAACAAGAAACGTAAAAGATTTCTCTAAAATCAAAGGATTAGTAATAGATAATTATTAACCACAATTTTCAGGAGTAACTACATAATCTTCTGGAGCGTCGCATTTTTCAGAATAAATACATGCTTCTTTGGTAATTGATTCATATGCCATATTAAATCCCCAGGATGGTTAAAATCCAAAGTATATTTAAATGTTGTTCTCTTTTTTAATATAAAATGACAAAAGTTAAAATTCTAACTGAAAAACAACTAAGTAAAATTCCTCGGACAAATATTGTCCACTACATTTTGGAAGGAGTTGATGATATTTCTCGAGATATTCTAATCAATCTACTTGAAGAAAATATAGGACTTGTTTGGGAAACGCCAGAAAGAAAAATACGAATTTATAACTTGATTCGCTTACTTCAAATCTTAGTTGAAGAAGAAAAAGATAATCCTTTGTCAGCAAAAATTTTTATTGAAGAAAATATTTTGCTTGATTTTCTTAAGAAATTATATCAAACATTTAATTCAAAAACAGGAGAATATAGAAATTGGCTTATCGGAAAATATAAAGAAATAAATCACACCGAATTGAATCCTCACGGAATTAATACACTACTTAAAAAAATAATTGAGCATTTAATATTAATTAGAACAGAATTTTTGAAAAAGATTAATCTTTCTAAAGGAAACGAATATTTAAGAGATTTATACCATCCCGAATTTCAAGCAACTAGATTTCAAATCAATACTGACATACCAGAAGATTATAGATCCAACTTATTCTTTGAAGTATGTGTTAAAGAATTATGCCCATTTACGACACTTATTCCAACTCACACATATAACGATGTTCAAGCAAATTTTCAGAAATCTAGAACTCTAAATCAAATAATTCATAGGAATTACGAAATAGATTTTTCATCACAAAGTTCAATAGATATTGCAGATAATATACGAGGATTTAGAATGCACGGAAAATTTGATGACAAAAAATATCCAGGATCTTTTATAGTAGTTATAGGAGGAAATCACAGATTAAGGGAACTTTATAGAAGATATATTAATGGAGAGATTTCTGATGATTATATTATAGTCCTTCAAATTGAAAATAAGATTTCTAAAGAGCATCAAAATTTGGTTAGAAAAGAAATCCAAAATAGAGAAGAATTAAGAGTGCGAATTTCCAAACATTTGAACTGAAAGAAACTCTGAATCATTGAAACCTGCTCTTGGAAATATTTCATCAAATTGATCCTTATTAAAATCTATATCTATTTTCCCTAAATATTCTCTTACCCAATGGAAAGAAGAACTATGAGGCAAATATCCATTGGATCTATTATTAATGTAATCAATTTTCCAAGTATTTCCAGCTCTTGAAAAAATAACTTCTCCTGCAGCACATACGTCCT
>CAYJUR010000055.1:0-7200 GCA_964373405.1 uncultured Methanosarcinales archaeon
TGATTTCAGAATTAATTGTTTTATTTATTTCTGGATCAGAAACTTCTAATTTTGTTTTGAACATTTGTCTCATTTTTATCTCTATTTTATATTTTATTTATTTTCTTATTATTTATTTATTCTCGCATACTTCTTAAATACAAATTCGGGGAATTCTCTTATTTCTGTAATCATCCATTCCTTTTCATTAAACTCTGGAAAATATGTATCTCCCTCATAATCTTCTTTAATGTGTGAAATGCAAAGTTCATTAACAAAAGGTAATGCTTCTTTGTATGTTTGTGCGCCTCCAATAAAGAAGGTTTTTTTACTATATTTTTGTGCAATATTAAGTGCGTCGTTTATTGAACTGCAAACATGAACTCCATCAATTTTTATGTTTTTTCTAGATAATACTATATTATTTCTGTTTGGCAAAGGTCTGAAATTGTCTGGCAACGAAATAAATGTATTGTATCCCATAATTACAGTGTTGTCTGTTGTCAATTCTTTAAACAATTTTAAATCATCTTTAATATTCCAAGGCAGTTTATTATTTTTTCCAATAACTCTGTTTTGAGTCATTCCCATTATTATAGATATTTTCATCGTAAAATAATTATTTTATGCAATTTAAACTGCAATAGGAAATTCGATTTTAGGATGATGATTATCTTTGTATCCTACTGCGTTTGTTTGTTCATGATTCCAATCAAATATTGACGTGAAATTTTCAGTTACTATTTGACATAGAGGTTTTGGTTCTCTTGAAATTTGTTCTTTAGCCCCCTCTATATGATTTTCATAAATATGAACGTCTCCCAAAAATCCTATCAATTTGCCTTCTTCAAATCCTGTTTCTTTGGCGAGCAAATGTAGAAGAAGTCCATAGCTTGCTATGTTAAATGGAAGCCCGAGCATTGTGTCAACGCTTCTTTGATTCCACATCAAATTTAGTTTGTTGTTTATTACTGTAACTTGAAAACCATAATGACAAGGGGGTAAAGCTTGTTGGTATAAATGTGACGGATTCCAAGCCATAACAATCATTCTTCTATCATTAGGATTTGTTTTTAACGTATTTACTAATTTTTTTAGTTGGTCAATACCTTTTCCCTCGTGACTTTTATCTAGACCTTCATAATCTGCACCAAAATGCCGCCACTGAAATCCATATATAGAACCAAGATCAGGTTCTTCTAACATTTTCTTTTTTGTTTCTTCATCGTTTCCGTATGGAACTTTTGTAGGATTGCACCATTCGTCCCATATATGACAACCCCTTTTTTGGTACCATCTTTTGTCTGTTATACCTTTTATGAAACCTTCAAGTTCGACTTTAATTATTTTTGTTGGCATTTGTTTTGTTGTGAGAAGTGGAAATCCTTTTGACATATCGTGTTCGAACATAGCTCCTGCTATTGCTAAAGTTCTAACTCCAGTTCTATTATCTTTCCAAACGCCTTCGTTTAGGATTTTTTTTACGATATCTAAATATTCTTTCATAAATCAAATATCCCCCTATGATCTAGAATTAATTTTGAATTTATAAGTTTATGCCTAACTAAATCTTTCTATTTTGAAGTTAAATTTACGCATATATTTCAAAATTCGCTTTAGTTCTTACTTACTTTTTAGATGCAAATTTAGATTAATTTTTAGATAATTCATCTTGGCGGAGCCTTTAGGAAAATAAGTTATAAAGAAATTTAGTTTTGAAAAAATTAATGACTTTTGAAGAATAAACATCACATACCAAGTTGGCTTGGATCCATGCCTCCAAACTGTTTCATCATTTGCTTCATCTTTTTATTCCCGCCGCCTTTAAACATCTTTATCATTTTCTTACTTTGTTTGAATTGCTTCAACAATTTTCTAACATGGGAAACATCTTGGCCACAACCTAAAGCAATTCTATCAACTCTTTCAGATGTAACTATCTCTGGATCTTCTAATTCTTTTTTTGTCATGGAATTCATTATATGCTTCCAAATTTTCATATCTTCTTCTGACGACGCAAGCATTTCTTTAGGTATTTGCATTTTACTCATTCCGGGAATCATTTCCATAACTTTTCCTAGTGGTCCCATCTTAGACATGGCTTCCATTTGATTATACATATCTAATAAACTAAATTCGCCCTTCAACAATTTTGCACCCAAATCTTGGGCTTCGTCCTCAGAAATTGCATCCTTCGCTTTTTCTATCAAAGATTGCAAATCGCCCATTCCTAACAATCTAGAAATAAATCTTTCTGGAGAAAAAATTTCAAAGTCATCCACTTTTTCTCCTATACCTATGAATTTGACCTTAGCGTTTGTTACTGAACAAGCAGTTAATGCTCCGCCACCTTTTGCACTTCCATCAAGTTTTGTAATTATTACTCCTGTAATATTACAAGTATTGTGAAAAAATTCAGCTTGCTTTTTTGCTCCTTGACCAACATCTGCAGACATTACTAATAATTTTTCATTAGCCATTACGACTTTACTAATTTGGTCTAATTCTTCAACTAAATCTTCGCTTAATGCATCCCTTCCAGCAGTATCAATTACAACTATGTCGAATTTGTTTAATTCGTTTTCATATGTTTTATATATTTTTGAAGGATTTTTTTCTCCAAAAGTTCCATAAAATGGTATTCCATTTTGTTTTGCTAATTGTTGTAATTGTTGAAATGCTGCAGGTCTCCATGTATCTGTTTGAATTACAGCAACTTTCTTGCCTCGATTTTTATAGAATTTTGCTATCTTAGAGGTTGTGGTTGTTTTGCCTGAACCATAGAGTCCAACTAGCATTATTTTTGTTGGTTTTTTTGTCTCATCTATTTTCTCTTCTTCTTCACCTACAAATTTAACCAACTCTTCATAAACGATATTGATTAAATGTTCTTTCTTTGTTAAAGCTCCTGGAGAATCTTCTTTTTCTGCTCTTTTTTTAATTTCATTTGTCAGCTTGAAAACTAATTCAACATTAACATCTGACTGTAGAAGAGCTTTTTGTATATCTTTTATGAGCTCATTTATTAGTTTCTGATCTACATAATTTGACTTAGTTATTTTTGCTAAAGTTTCCTTCAGTTTAGATCCTAAATTATCCAGTGCCATAATCTTATTTTAACTTAGGGATATTTAAAGCTTATTAATTGGTTTAGCATAATTGTGCGTAATTATTTTCAAAATTATTAACTATTCATATAATGTTACTTAGTAATCTCTTCATCTACTTTATATTCCATCCATTTAACTTTCTTATTTTGTATGACTTCTTTTATGTGTTTTTCTGTGTCTGATAATTTAGATTTGCCTGATTTAACTTCGACAAAAATTATTTCTTCAGTTTGTTTATTATCTAATCCTTTAAAGACTATGAAATCGATTGGCTTGCCAACGAATTTACATTCGGAAGGATTGAATGGAAAGTTTGGTAAGTATGGAGCTAAATTTTCTGCAAACTGTCCCCCTAAAATTGATCTTGATCTTTGAATCGCATCTTTTCTTTCTTGCTCTATTTTTGTTTCTGTATTTTTTCTTTCTATAAGCTTGCCTATATATTTGCCGATTAGAAATGTAAGAATTGCTATGAATATTGTTAGAATGATTGTTTGTATTTCCATTATTAAATGGTTATTCTATATGGATTTATTAATGTTGAGTCTAATTTATATGGGCACAGAGTATTTAAAACTTTCGGTGATTTGTGCCCATATAAAATGTTTCATTAATATGTAGAATTATTCAACTTTATTCAATTATCCATTTAACCTTCTCCCATATCATACTATGGACTTCTTCAATCGATTTCAACTTTCCGTTAGGGGCACATTCAATGACATTCCAATTGTATTTGTTAGCTACATATTTGAATGATTCAGCAGCGTCAATAAGATGTTGAATATCTGCTTCATGAATGTCTTTATTTTTTCCTTTATTACTGTCTTCAATATAACTTCTTTGTTCCTTTTTTTCGACCAACTTTTGCCCTATTTGAGGAGGCATAAACAACAAAATATGGGTATCTGGTTTAGGAATTCCAAAAATATTATACTCTAAATCTTCTAACCAATTTAAGAATTTGTCTCTCTCAATTTTGTCTTTAATTTTACCTGCCTGATGCCCCATGCTTGCGGAAACATATCTGTTGCTAACAACAATCTTTCCTTCATCCAACCATCTTTTCATTTGGAAGGAAGCGGCATATCTATCCGCAGCATAAAAAATTGAAGCCCTGTAAGCACCAACATCTTTTGCTGAACCGAATTTTCCGTTAAGATAGTCCTCAGCTAAAACAGCACTTCTTTCACCATATCTTGGAAAGTCAGCTATTTCTACTTTGTGACCTTCTTTTCTTAATTTCTCAACAAGTAAATTTGTCTGAGTCCCTTTTCCAGAACCATCAGTTCCATCTATGACTATGAGTTTGCCTTTCATAATAATGCGAATAAAAGTTTATTTATTTAAGGTTAATCTAATTTACGTATGTAATAAGTCTGCTGCAATACTGCCACCTTGCGAAGATAAGATTAATATGATTTTCTTTATGATACCTTATAATTTATGCTGTATTTACATACCTAATTTACTCACATTAGCAATAAGAAAATCTTCGAATCTTCCTCTTCCTCTACTTCTGTATTTCAGAGTTTTTATTTCAACTTGTGTTGTTGAGTTAGATTCGAGCGAAAGTTGATGGCGATGCCCTATAAATCCTGTTCTAAGAATATATAAATCTTGATTATTAGGAACTCTAACTTTTCCATGCTTTTGGTTTGTAAGTATTTGAGTGAAAATGATTTCATATTTATTTGATAGCTTGTCTAAATTCATTGTTTTATCTCCGCCAATAATTGCGATTTTTTTGCCACGATATTTTTCTAAAACAGCACTTTTTTCATCTTCGGTTTTTTCTGAAACTTCATAAGCTAAGTTTAACTCTCGTTCTAAATCATCAACTTGCGTATTTAAAGCTGTAATTTTATCATTTAGACTTACAATTTTTGACTCTAATTTGGAAACTTGACTGGTATGATTTCTTCCTTCATTTTGTTGTTTAGAAACATCTATTTGTTGAGTAGAGGCTTTTTCGATGTATTGAATTGATGTTTTATTTAATGTTTCAATTTTGGCTTTTAATTTACTTATATCAGAATCTTTAGTTTGAATTTGCCTTTCTAGTTCATTAGCCTCTTGTTCAAGAGAAAATCTATCAAAACGTTCTCTTTGAATAATTTCACTTAATCTATCTACATATTGTAACGTTCCAAAAAGAGTGTCTACTGTTAATAGCAACTCATTACCTGTTATAATTGTAGGTAATAATCTTTTTGGCATATCTTCTGATCTAGCCAGAGCCCAATAATATTTTCCTGAATTGTATTTATCTGGATTTTCAATAATTTTTCTTTTTAATTCGGGAATTAAAGAAGTCTTGACGTCATGTCTTTCATCGATTGTAATCGAATCTAATTTATTTATGAGATTTCTATGTTTTCTGAATGTGTTAGAGTTTTTTATTAATTCTTTGCAGATTTCTCTAACCATTTCAGGTTTATCTGATGAAGAAACAAAATCCTTTGCTTTTTTAAATTTTCTCCTTAAAAATTTCTTATTTTCTCCAGATTCAAATAAATCTATTCCTAAAAGTAATAAATCTCTACCTGATAAGCTTCCTATTACTTTTTCAATTAATTCTAGGGATAAATAAGATAATATAGTATCAAGTTCCTTTTTTTCTGTAACTCGCATTTTAGAATTTTTAGCGAAGTGATTTATAAAGCTTTAGTAGAAAGAGGACGATGAGCGGGAATCGGACCCGCGCCACGAGAGATCTGCAGCATTTAATACGCTTCCACAGTCTCATATTCTACCATTGAACTATCATCGTCATAAACTCAAATTAGGAAATGACATAATACTGTTAAAATATGTCATTTACTAATTTAGCTGAAGGCATCTAATTTGTGTTAGTTATGTCTTCAGCTTAAGATTAGATATTTGCTTTATAAAGATTCGCTTCAAATTTAGGAAAAGAAATTCAAAATAAACTTTCCATTTAGACCCATTTCGAGAGGGCTAACGCCAAGATGAATTTTCAAATATTTTAAGTTATGACTTAGGTTGTTGTCCTATTTGAGAAATGAGTTAGAAATATATTTAACTTTGAGTTTCAGTTCTTATCTAAACTATCTCTTTTTGATGTTTTAATCACCATCCAATTCCAAAACTAGATTTATATATACAAAAATAACTCACTATGTGGGAATTGAATGTCAAAAATACTATTAATAACATTTTTAGTTATTTCTCTATTTTTTACAGGATTTATATCTTATCCTATTGCGGAATCTATGTTTTCCAAAAATGTAAACATCCCTTTGTCTTTCTCAGAAACAAGGGAATTAGATTCTCCTTCAGATTGGATTAAGGATAATCAAATTGAGTTATCTGATAATTATGTAAAGGTAAATTTGAAGGATTCTGTTGTTGCAAAATTTGCAGATACTAATTCTATGGATCCTGTTTTAGATGAAAATTCATTAGGTATTGAAGTAAAACCGAGATATCCTCAACAAGTTAAAAAAGGAGATATAATTGTTTATGACAAAAGTGAATCAGAGAAAAATATAATTCATAGGGTTGTTGATATTGGAAGTGATGAGAAAGGAATTTATTATTTAGTTAAAGGCGATAATAATGATGCTATTGATCAAAAGAAAATAAGATTTTTTGATATTAAATATGTTCTTGTTGGAGTGTTGTATTGAATAAATTGTAAAGAATCAATGATTTCCAAATAATTCATATCTCTAAGAATAAATACCCCGTCTTCTTCTTGAGTTCCTACTAATTCCCAAGCTTTCATAACAGAAGGATAAACTTCTTCTTCTTTCGAAATTATTACTATTGGGACTTTTGTTTTCCATCTAATTACACCATATAAATTAAAAATAAACCTGGACAAACACACTTTCGTGTGTTATTTGTCCAGGAAAAACTGAGGTATCGTGATATTAATATTACAGCACTTATACTATTGATTTGTGCTTAATTTACAACTCTTGATAACCTTTCCCCAATATCTGTATTTTGATAGTTTTTCTTATTTATAAGTTTTTTGGTGATAGAGAATAAAAATGCCGCCCCCGTGACTTTCAATAAATTGCCGAGACAATTCAATTTTGAACACGGGACCTTCACGTCTCTCGCACTGAATTATTTAACT
>CAYJUR010000056.1:0-7178 GCA_964373405.1 uncultured Methanosarcinales archaeon
AATAATTGCGAAGTTTCTGAGACAGACAAATATTCGCAGGCTTATTTCAAAAAAATTAATAATGAGTCTTTTGGCGCAATTATGTGTGCTATTGATAGGTTTATTTTGTATGGGTAGGTAAATTCAGTATGGTATATTTTGAATCTTAATTAGTATATGAAATTAAAAATATGTTTTCTTTTATACTTACTTCCAAGACGCAAACTCGCATTATTTTTATCGTAAGTAATTAATTCATCAAAGATTGTATCAAGAAATGAATCTAAGATGAAATCTAATTTTTGAAGTTTAATATTTATTTAAAATCATTAAATATTACTTTGATACAATACTATTATAAATCCCTACATTTTTTAGATTATATGTTCACTATAAAATCACAAGATGGAAAAGCCAGAACAGGAATATTAAAAGTCGCTTCTGGGAAAATTAAAACGCCCTTTTTTATGCCCGTTGCAACAAAAGCTTCCGTCAAAAATTTAACATCACACGATTTGGAAGACACAAAAACGGAATGCATAATTGCAAATTCCTATTTGCTTTCTTTGAAACCTGGAGTAAATACCATTCATAAACAAGGAGGTATTCATAATTTTATGAAATGGAGGAAAGGAATTTTTACAGATTCTGGGGGATTCCAATTAGTTGTTCCTAGTCTAAAGCCAGAGATAAGTGATCAGGGAGTTCGTTTTAGAAATCCTTTTTCGAATCAAAAAGAATTGTTCACACCAGAAAAAAGTATGGAAGTGCAAATCAAAATTAATTCTGACGTTGCAATGGCATTTGATCATGTTCCATATTACAAAAAAGATTATGAATATCAGAAAGAAGCTGTCATTAGAACTCAGAAATGGGCTGTTCGTTGTGTTAATTATCATCAAGAGTTAAAAGAGGTTTACAAATCAAAACAACTTCTTTTTGGAATTGCACAAGGTGGTGTTTATTCTGATTTGCGAAAGCAATCTGCAAAGGATATTTCATCTTTAGAATTTGATGGTTTAGCATATGGAGGTTTAGCTTTTGGAGAACCTCCATCAGAGATGTTTGCTTCTGTTGATGCGTGTAATAAAATTTATCCATATGAAAAAATCAAATATTTGATGGGATTAGGTTCACCACAAGATATTATATGTGCTGTCGAAAGAGGAATAGATTGTTTCGATTCAATATATCCAACAAAGAATGCTCGTCGAGGAAGTTTATTTACATCAAAAGGAACAATTAAGATTATGTCGGGCAAATTTAAGTTTGATGAAAGTCCGATTGAAGAAGGTTGCGTATGTTATACATGCAAACATCATTCTAAAAGTTATGTCAGACATTTGTTAGATGTTGAAGAAAATTTAGGACTTAAATTGGCGACAATACATAATATTTATTTTGTGCATAATTTATTTATTCGTATGAGAAAAGCGATTGAAGAAGGAAAGTTTAAAGAGTTTAAGAAGGAGTGGTTGAAGGAGTATCTTAAAAAATAAGAAGTGCCCGCGCCGGGATTCGAACCCGGGTCACTTCCGCGAAAGGGAAGTATGATTGGCCGGACTACACTACACGGGCATAATTATGATATAAAAAAATTTAAGCTGTTTTTAAACATTCCTGTTTAAAAAAATGAGCCCAAAGGGATTTGAACCCCTGACATCTAGTGATCTTAGACCGCAGTCATATAAGACTAGCGCTCCACCGGGCTGAGCTATGGGCTCAAATATGTGAGATTAAACTTGCTTTATAAAGGTAACTTCGCATTTTTATTAAAATATCAGAGTTATATAAAAATTAGGGTCAAAATTTAGAAAACCTTTTATACAATACGTGCTCCTTTTGATATATGATCATAAAACTAGAGCAGGTTGGCGAAAGGGATGTTAGAACTATTAAAGAAATTCTTCTTAGTAACAAAGTTGATGTCAAAAATATGGAGGACGAAGTTAGTAAAGTAGAAAAATTCCTATACGCTGCAAAAACTATGGAAAATGAAGTTCTGGGATGCATAGCAATCTACATATGCAAAGATATATGGTATAAGTTGTGCGAACTTAGACTATTAAGCACCAAAAATAATGATTTTGAAACGGCTAAATTAATAATAGAGCAAGCCGAAAAAAATGCTCTAGAAAATGGATGCAAAATCATGCAAGTCGCAATAACAAAGGGCGACAAAATTAGAGAAAAAGCATTCAAAAAAAGCAAATTTAGAAAAGTCCACTATTTTTATAATTTAGGCGAAGTTGTGTACTTATATCAGAAAAATCTGACTGGAAAGAAAGATTAATAGACAATCTTAAAAAGAACGAATTATTAAATATAATTAAAATGGAACTCAACGAAGTTATCAAGCTGAAAATAGATTCTATAACTTATGAAGGAAATGGTTCAGGAACTTTTGAAGGCGAAACTGTATTCGTTCCATACACAACTCCAGGAGATGTTGTTGAGGCAAGAGTTAAAAAAATTGGAGATTATGTTGATACTGAACTAATTAAAATTCTTAAGAAATCACAAACAAGAATCGAAGTCAAATGCTCCTATTTTTCTAAATGCGGAAGCTGTGATTTTCTTCACATAAATTACGAATCTCAATTAGAAGAAAAAAGAAAAATCATAGAATATGTTTTTAAGAAAAACGAAATCAATTTTACCAAAGTTGAGGATGTAATTAAATCTCCAAGTAATTTTAATTACAGAGTAAGAAGCAAATTTAAAGGAGAAATTGATACAAATCTAATTTTGGGTTTTAACAAACAAAAATCGCACAAAACAATTGACATAAAAGAATGTCCTCTTTTGCTTGAAAGCATAAATAAATTATATTTGAAATTTAGAGAATCACTTGAGAAAACATTAAAAGAAAAAAAAGCAAATAGAGAAAATATTGACGCACAAAGTTTCGAACTTGAAATATTTCAATCAAATAATGATTCTTTTTTAGTATTAAACATAAGTCAAAAAAGTTTCGAATTTTTCAGAGAATTTATGAACGCTTTCATAAACAAAAATCACAATGTTTTAGGATATAGTCTTAAAAATAACGTAGGAAAAGAACTTTACAAATCAAACAAAATCACATTTTCTTACGATATTCATTCTTTGAATCTTGAAAATAAATATAAATTCAATTATGACGAAAATTGTTTTACGCAAGTAAATTTAGAAGTTAATGAATTAATTATTAATAAAATTCAAGAGTCAATTAAAGATTTTACATTAAAACATAAAGAAGCCAACATAAAAATACTTGACTTATATTCAGGAATTGGAAATATAGGTATTTCTGTTTCAAACTATGCAAACAAAGTTTTATGTGTTGAAGAAAATCCTCATTCTGCGAAGTTCGGAAATGAAAATATAAAATTAAACAAAGCTAACAATGTGGAGTTTTTAAACAAATCTTCTGAAAGTGTTGTTAAAGATTGTTTAAGAAAAAACGAAAAGTTTGATATTGTTATATTAGATCCTCCCAGAGATGGAATTGGGAGTCTTGCAAAAGAAATTACAAAAATCAATCCAAAAAAAATCATTTATATGTCATGTGATGCTAGAACATTATCTAAAGATATAAAACAAATTCAAGATTCAGGATATAGGATTAAAAAAATAACTCCTTTTGATATGTTTCCACAAACTAGTCATATAGAAATTGTTGTTGAATCAGAAAGATAGATTAATAAATAGAAAGTATTAGTATATTAGTATGAGAATGTTTTTCATTTCAATCATATTGATTATATTTCTAAGCACTATTGTTGCTTCTGAATGTAATCCAGGAAGCCCCCTAATTGGAACTTTGGGAGACATTAAAAAAGAACACAGAACTAGTGTTGAATACAGTCTCAACAATGTTGCAGTAGTTCAACAAAGAAATGAAGAAATTGTGTCAATTGATTATAGTGAAATTGTTCAGGATTATGTCTCTGGGAAAATTGAGATAAAGCCCGAATTGAATACTAAAAAAATAAACAACAATATTTTTGTTGCAACTCCAGCAATTAATTTTTTCAACAAAGAAAATATTATTATCAAAAGTTCGCCTATTCAGTCTTGTAGTTATTCTTTTAAAGGAGTATTTGATAGTTCAGGAAAATTAAAAACTGGACTTTTCGGAAGTTATGGAAAATATAAGTATGGTGGAACATTGATTGAAGTTTCACCAGGAGAATCTGTTAAATGCGAGGGTCTAAATTGCGTTGTTAAAGTAAATTTTGATGTGAATGGAGAAAAGTTTACACTAAATCCAGGAGATAATTATATTAGCAAAGAAAATTCTATAACTACTGTTTCATTATTAGAGGCTCACGATTTTGGTTTTGAAGATAATAACAAAGGCTCTGGAACTTATGCTATATTTTTGATTGAATTTAAAGATAAATTAGAAGGAAAATATGTTTCTGAAACAAAATCAGACACAAAAACTGAGGAAAAGTCGTCTGTTAAAATTGAAGATAGAGTTAGATGGGATAATGAAGATAATGGAGTTATTATTATTGAGAATAAAGCGGAAGATAAGGCAGAAAAAGTTGAAGATGAGAAATTGACTACGTTTGATTTAGTTCTAAGATGGCTTCAATGGTTTAGCTTCTTTTTCCCTGAGAATAAGTAAAAAATTTTTATACATTAAATTTATATAATACCCATAGTTCAGTTATAATATGAAAATAATTGCGAAAACTGGGAATATTGCTAATACTAAAGAAGATTTAATAGTTCTTTTGTCAACGGAATTTAAGAAGAATCCATACACAGGCGCTCTTGGAAATTTGGTTGAACAACCTATGAAAGATGCTGAATTTTTAGGACATGATAAAAAATCATTTTCTGTTCATACTTTAGGAAAGTTGCCTGCTAAAAGAGTCTTAGTTATAGGTCTTGGGGCAACAAAAAAAATAGATTTAGAAAAAATTAGAAGAGCTATGAGTACTGCGATAAATATCGCTAAGTCTGTTAAAGCAAAATCTTTGTCAATCGAATTTCCAGAAATAGATTCTGACATTAAAGAATTAACATGTGCAATGGCTGAGGGTCTTGCGTTATCAAATTATTCTTTTGACAAATATAAGACTGAAGAAAAGAAAGAAAAAATTAATATTGAAACCTGCACACTAATCCTGAATAACAAATTTTCAAGAGAAATTGGAATTGTAAAAGATCAAATTAAAGAATCAGTTATTGTGTGTAACAATGTTGCGTCATGTAGAGATATAATTAATGAAAATGCATCAATTATATATCCAGATAATTTTGCAAAGATTGCAAAGAAATTAAGTGGACTAAAAGTTACAGTATTTGATGAGAAAAAATTAGAAAAGTTAGGTTTTGGTCTACATTTAGCTGTTGGTGTTGGAAGTAAATTTCCTCCTTGTCTTGTTATAATTGAGTACAACGGAAATCCAAAATCAAAAGATAGGACTGTTTTAGTTGGTAAAGGAATCACATACGATACTGGTGGGTATAATTTGAAGCCAACTGGATATATGGAAACAATGAGATGTGATATGTCAGGAGCTGCGTGTGTTATGTATACAATTAAAACATTGCAAGAGTTAGGTATTAAACAAAATGTAATTGGTTTGTGTGCTATGGCAGAGAATTGTGTAAGTGACAGATCGTATAAACCTGGAGATACTTTTGTTTCTTATTCTGGAAAATCTGTTGAAATAGGAAATACGGATGCTGAAGGAAGATTAGTTTTGAGCGATTCTATAGCGTATTCAAAAAATTTCAATCCTAATTTAATTATTGATGTTGCTACATTAACAGGAGCTTGCGCAGTCGGTTTAGGAAATTATATTGCAGGAATGTTTACTGATGAAGATGATGTTGCGTTACATTTAATGACATGTTCTAAAAAAACAGGTGACAGAATTTGGAGATTACCTATGTATGAAGAACAAAAAGAAGAAATTAAATCAGATATTGCAGATATAACTAATTCAGGAAAATCTCGTTATGGTGGAGCAATTCAAGCAGCTATGTTTTTGAAAGAATTCGTTCCAAAAGGTGTTAAATGGGCTCACTTAGATATTGCTGGTCCTGCTTATTTAGATAAGCCAAATCATTATAATCCGAAAATGGGAACTGGATTTGGTGTTAGATTGTTGGTGGAGTTTTTCAGAAAAAAATAGTAGTAAAACTAAACTCAAAATTAGATTTTTTTCTAACTTGCATTTTTCAGGGCTTTGCCAAAAATGAATTTTTAACTTAAGTTAGAATTACTTTGAACTATTACTGAATAAATGGTTTTTTGCTTAATCAAAAATACCTTGCTAAACTTGTTTAGCTATGCATCAGAAAATAAAATTTAGAGTTAAAATCATTTTGACTTATCCATAATTATATAAACTCTGAAAATAAATTAATAATATGAAAAATACAACAAACATATTTCTAATCATTTTATTATTAATTACATCTTGCAATACTAATTATACTTCATCCGAAGCCAAACTCTTCTATGTAGGAGAAGGCGCAAATGCAAATAATAATTTCACTCCAAGAACTCAAAGTTTCTTTGACGAAAATTGGTTAATAAATTATGGAGGTGTGGATTTTCCAGAAAGAAGAAATGGTTTTAATCCAGCGGATTTCATTCCAAATCAAAATCCACTTTATGTTGCGATTCCTTATGCTTCCTTAGAAGACTTCAACAAAATTGTTGAAGTAAAATATGGTAATAAGAAATGTAAAGCAGAAATAAAAGACAGAAGCGAAAATGAATTTCTTCTAATATCTCCTGCTTTAAGAGACTGTTTAAAATATGTTAATGGAAGTATTAATTGGAGAATAAATGAATAAAAATTGTTGAAAAAATAGAATAAAAAACAAATACTCGAATTTACGCTGCAGTTGCTCTTTTCTTAGCATAACAATCTCTGCAAAATACATCCCTGCCTTCTTTTGGTACAAACGGAACTTTACATTCCTGACCACATTCAGCGCATACTGCGTCATGCATTTCTCTTGGTCCATCAAAATTTCTTGAACCGCCGCCGTATCCACCGCCATCTCTTCTTGGTCCACCACTACCTCTTGAACCACTAAAATCCCTTCTTGGGCCTCTTGAATCCCTTCTGTTCCCTCTGTCGCCCCTATCAAAATTTCCCATTGTTTTCTCCTCGTTCATAACAGAACTAATAATCCATTATGTTATTTTTTGTAATTATGACGACCTATTAATAAAGATT